>JAGODF010000419.1 GCA_017998375.1 Spirochaetota bacterium | reverse complement strand
CCCGGAAGATGATCGATGGCGAGATGGAACTCCTGGACCTCGTGGTGAAGCAGATACGCCAGTTCGGCAAACCGATCATTCCTGTGATCGATACGGTCGCGTTCGACGAAACGGAGGGAAACATCGTGAAGCATCTCGACCGCGAGGGAATTATGGCCTATTCCTCCCCGGAGCAGGCGATCGGCGCGCTGGCGCGGACGCTGGAATACTACAGGAAGCGGAGGTCCCGGACCGGAAGATAAATGGAGCGCGCCTACAGCACCGCGTCGAGATCCCGGCAGAGATCGTCCGCGTCCTCGAGTCCCACAGAAAGCCGGAAGATGCCGTCGCCCGCCCACTCGCGGTAGCTCGCCAGCTGCTTCGCCCCGAGCCTGAACGAGTTTTTCTGCATATCCTCCGTGATCAGGTAGAAGATGAGGCTGCGGTGGTGCCCCAGCGACACGGCATAGTGGATGATTTCGAGTTTCTCCGCCATACGGTGGGCCGCCGCGACGCCGTCCTTTGCCCGGAAGACGACCATCCCCGAGAAATTTTCCATCTGACGGCGCGCGAGCTCGTGCTGCGGGTGCGACGCGAGCCCGGGATAGATGACGCGTTCTATCTTCGGGTGCGATTCGAGGAACTCCGCAACGCGCATCGCGTTCTTTTCGTGGGCGGCCATGCGGATGGGCAGCGTCGCCATCCCCCGCATGATGAGCCAGGCGTTGAACGGGCTGATGGTGCCGCCGAAATGGATGCCGGTGTCCTGCCGCAGGCGGGACATCCGCTCGGCGGACCCCACCACGATGCCGCCCAGCGCGTCGCCGTGCCCGCCCATGTACTTGGTGAGCGAATGGAGCACGTAGTCGGCGCCCATCTCGATGGGCCGCGTGGCGATGGGAGTGGCGAACGTGGAGTCGACCACCAGCTCCGCCCCGGCGGCGTGGGCGATATCGGCGACCGCGCGTATGTCGGTGAGGCGGAGGATCGGGTTCACCGGCGTCTCCGCGTGGACCAGCCGCGTCTTCGGGCCAATGGCGCGCTTCAGCGCGTCAAGGTCGGAGAGATCGACGGGTGTCACCTCGATGCCCAGTTTCGCCAGCGTGTCGCGCGCCAGTTCCGCCACCCCGGCGTAGGAGACGTCGCTCAGGATGAGCTGATCGCCGGTCTTCAGGAGGTGCAGCCAGAGCGAGACTGTCGCCGCCATGCCGGTGCTGTACGCAACTGCCGCCTCGCCCCGCTCCATCTTCGCGGTTTTCCTCTCGAGCTGGTCCGCCGTGGGATTGGCGAAGCGCGTGTAGACGTAGGGCGCCTCGTCGGTCAGCGAGAGGGCCGAGAACGAACCCCCGGCCTCGTCGAGCACGAAGGTGGTGGACATGACCACGTTGGGCGCCGAGGCGCCGGTCCTGGAATCGGGGCCTTCGCCCGCGTGAATCGATAGCGTGTTGATACCGAAGTTCTTGTCGCTCTTTAACATCGTCGTTCCTCGCAGTGCCAGATGGTTCCTGGCCCGGTATACAGCGGGTCAGCGGGATTATTGTCAAAGAATGAGGCAGGCGGGAAAAGAATCAAGCGGATATTTTTATGTGATCCGGGCCGGCAGATTATCTCCCCGGGAGAAGCGCGTATGGCGCGATATCACCCGGGGAAATAGGGGAACCCCCCGTGGGAAATGCTACTTTGTCGCCCGCCAGTTGAACCTCTGTCCCGGCGTGTTGTTGTCGGTGAAGGTCCCGGTGATGGTCGACCCCTGCACGGTGCCCGTGTACTGCTGGTACGTAGGATTGCCCGCCCAGGGCCTGGTGAAGGAAATGCTGTTCCCGGAGAGGCGGACATTCGTCATCGTCTCCCACCTGTTCGCGATGTCGTAAAATATCCGTGCGCCGAACGAGCCGCCCCGCGTGGTGATCTCCAGTTTCCCCGGGTAGCCGTTTCCATCCAGGCTCCATGTCCCGTCGATGCCTCCGGACCTTGTCGCCCGCCAGTTGAACCTCTGCACCGGCGTGTTGTTGTCGGTGAAGGTCCCGGAGATGGCCGAGCCCTGCACGGTGCCCGTGTACTGCTGGAAGGTGGGATTCCCCGCCCAGGGCCTGGTGAAGGAAATGCTGTTCCCGGAATACCGAACGTTCGTCAGGTTCTCCCACCTGTTCGCCACATCGTAGAATATCCGGCCGCTGACGGCTCCGCCCCTCACTGTGATCTCCAGTTTCCCCGCATACCCGTTCCCGTTAATGTCCCATGCGCTTGTCTGGGCGGCTGCTTCCCGTGCGCACGTGACGCTGATCACGACCGCCATCATGAATAGTGCTGCGTTAATGAATTTCAGGCCCTGTTTCATCGAAATATCCTCCATGCGGATTTCACGGCCGATAATCAAGCGGGCATGCATGTTTCTGTCAAGGGACTTTTCGGCGCAAAAAGCCCCCTTGCGGGGGCTTCAGATTCATTTCGCATCGCGCGGCGCCATCAACGGCATCCGTTACAAAAACACCTCGCGCGGCTTGGAGCCCTGCTGCGGGCCCACGAGGCCCTTCTCCTCCATGAGCTCTATCATCCGCGCGGCGCGG
This sequence comes from Spirochaetota bacterium, assembly GCA_017998375.1. Classification (GTDB taxonomy): domain Bacteria; phylum Spirochaetota; class UBA4802; order UBA4802; family JAGODF01; genus JAGODF01. The sequence goes on along the minus strand of JAGODF010000419.1, from coordinate 357 downwards.
TTGTAGCCTATCGAAAGCCTGCGCTGGAGATACGACGCCGATGCCTTCTTCGTCTCCTCGACGATCTTCAGCGCCTCGCGGAAGAGCTCGTCGCTTTCGCCGCCCATATCATCGTCTTCGTCCTCCTCGGTGTAGAGGTCTTCCTCGATGTCGATATACCGCGGCTGGGCGAGCTTGCGCAGATGCTGGACGATGGAGAGGACCTCGTCCTCGGAGATGAACGCGCCCTGGACGCGCACCGGGAACGAGCTCATGGGCGACTGGTAGAGCATGTCGCCCTTGCCCAGGAGCTTCTCGGCGCCGTTCTGGTCCAGGATGGTGCGCGAGTCGGTCTTCTGAGCCACCTGGAACGCGATG
>JAGODF010000418.1 GCA_017998375.1 Spirochaetota bacterium | reverse complement strand
GTTCAGGAGGGAGTCCAAGTTCTCCACCTGGCTCTTCAGCATCATGGTGAACTACTGCAAGAATCACCAGAAAAAGACGAACCGTTTCCGCAGCGTCTCCATCGACCGGACGGAGGCGGACGACTTCGAGTTCCAGCTCACCGACGAGAGGGAGAACACCGAGGAGCAGGTAATAGACCGGGATTCCCTGCGGATCGTCAAGGAGGAGCTCTTCAAGCTTTCCGACGATTACCGCGAGATCCTGGTGCTCCGTGATATAGAGGGGCTGTCGTACAACGAGATCGCGAAGGTCCTGGGCATCAGCCTTTCCAACGTCAAGGTCCGGATACACCGGGGCCGCGAGCTCTTGAAAGAACGCTTGCAGGAGATCGGACTGCTATGAGCGGGAACCACATATCCTTCGACAGGCTTTCGCGCTATCACGACGGGGATTTCTTCCCCGCGGCGGAGAAGCTGGAGATCGAAAAACACCTGGAATCGTGCGTGGTCTGCTCAGGCGAGCTTGAGAAACTGCGCAGGATGGTGCGAATGGTCGCGTGCCTGGGACGCCTCGGCATGGCGGACGCAGGCGCTTTCGCGGAAGGCACGGTGAGGGCGATATCGTCCCGCGCATCCGTGACGACCCTCCACCGCGGGGCCCGTCTCGTGAGGAAACACTTCGTGCCGGCGTCGGCAGTCGCGGCGATCATCGTGGCCGTGGTGGGGATATCGATCTTCTCCTCCGACCCGCTGCACAATGTCACGTCCCGCAACCAGGTTGCCCGCGACGGCAGCGGCTACGTCGCGCCCACGCAGGCGGACCCGTCTGCCCGGGTGATGCAGATGATCCGCAACAGCAACGCCACGGTCCTTGGCGTCACGGGGACCTGCGTCCTCGGGGAAACGTCCCCGGCGAACCTCCGTAGGCTCAGGGCGAACCTCCCGGGCTACAGGATCGTCATTCTGGACGGCACGGCCGACCGCGACCTGGTGGCGGTGAGCGCCGGCGGCGGTTCCGACAGGCCCCGCGTCGCCGGGCAGGGCGGCGTGCGTTTCAAGGTGATGATAGAGCGGTGAGGAGCTACTTCGGCTTGTGCTCCCGCATCTGGCACTGCAGGTTTTTTATCGTATCGCAGAAATCGGTGTAGAATCCCTGGAACTCGTCCCCCTTCCGCAACGGCCGGAAACGACACTCCTTCCCGTCACGCAAATTGTTCAGGTACTGCGACATCACGTAGAGCGGCCCGGCTATCTTGTGGGTGAGCGATATCGACAGGCCGAAGATGATTATCGTCTGGACCACCGTCATGATGATAAGAAAGTAGAGGACGATACGGATGTTCCGCTGTATCTCCCTGGATTTCCCCAGGTTGGCCTGGAAACGCTCGTTCGCGTCCCTGGTGTACTGGTTCTGCGGGTCCACCAGCTGCGGTATCGACAGGAACGTGTCGACGATGGCGGCCTGGTTGGTGTTGATGTCTTTTATCTTCCTGTCGTTGTCCCAGGAGAAATAGAGCAGGACGCCGGATATTAGGAGGATGGTGAGCAGAGGAAGGATCACCGCCTTGATTGCCACCGAATACTGGAACTTCTTGTCAATGACCATCTGCTTTCTTTGTTTTGCCATGACGGAACCTCGGCGAAAATGGGAATGCCCTCATCATCCTGCCCGGAGAACGGATCGGGCGCGAAAGGGACGCGCGACCGGTAGAAAAAATCACTGATAAAGTGAATTTAGTCAAGGTTTTTTAAAACGCCCGGCGGAAAAAGGTGACAGCCGCCGCCCGGGAGCCCGCAAAAAAGTCCTTGATATTTATCGCTCATTATAGAAGAATTGAAGGAGCTGATCCCGCGTGCGCCGGGACTGTAACGGTTCACCACCACATTTCTGAACAAGGAGCTTCCCCATGACCACAATTGCCGACATACACGCCCGTGAAATCATCGATTCCCGTGGAAATCCCACCGTGGAAGTGGAGGTTGAGTTGAGTTCCGGCGCCATGGGCAGGGCCGCCGTTCCCTCCGGCGCTTCCACCGGCGAGCATGAGGCAGTGGAGCTCCGCGACGGCGACGAGAAGCGCTACAAGGGCAAGGGCGTGCAGAAGGCGGTTGAGTTCGTCAACGACGTGCTCTGCGGCGCCCTCCTGGAGCGCGACGCGTCGAACCAGGTGGAGATAGACAGCATCCTAATCGACCTGGACGGGACACCCAATAAATCGAAGTTCGGCGCCAACGCGATTCTCGGCGTGTCGCTTGCCTGCGCGAAAGCGGCCGCTGAGGCGTACTGCATGCCACTGTACAAGTACATCGGCGGCGTCGGCGCCTGCGAGCTGCCGGTCCCGATGGCGAACATCATGAACGGCGGCCAGCATTCCGACGCGCCCATCGACTTCCAGGAATACATGGTGATGCCCGTGGGCGCGCCGAATTTCACCGAGGGCATCCGCTACGTGGCCGAGGTGTTCCACACGCTGAAGGGCATACTCAAGGGAAGGAAACTGTCGACCGCCGTGGGCGACGAGGGCGGCTTCGCTCCCGACCTGGCGGACAACGAGGAACCGCTCAAGGTCATCGTGCAGGCCATCGAGAAGGCGGGCTACAAGCCCGGTGTCGATATCATGCTGGCGATGGACCCGGCGGCGAGCGAGTTCTACGACAAGCAGAAGAAGCGCTACGTCTTCGCGAAATCCGACAAGCGCGAGCTCACCTCGCAGGAGATGGCGGACCTTTATCTCGACCTGGTGAAGAAGTATCCCATCATATCCATCGAGGACGGGATGGCGGAGGACGACTGGGAGGGATGGAAGTATCTCACCGAAAAAGGGGGCGACAAGATACAGATCGTCGGCGACGACCTTTTCGTGACGAACACGGAGCGCTTGAAGCAGGGAATAGACAAGGGCATCGCAAACTCGATCCTCATAAA
>JAGODF010000417.1 GCA_017998375.1 Spirochaetota bacterium | reverse complement strand
AGACTGAAAATGGTCCCGACAAGGAAGGCGATGGCGAAGTAGATGGTGTTCATCTGGAACAGATACAGCCCGCCGAAGGCGAAGAGGATGAGTATGCCAAGCCGGATGGGGAACCCTCCCACGGTGATGAGGAGCAGCATGAGCGAGTTCGCCTTGATGCCCTTGCGGGCGCCCAGGTACCATATCGCGACGAAAACGACGTTGACCACGGTACCCACCAGATAGCCCATGAACTCGGGCCGGCCTTTCAAATAGAAGATTGTCGCGCTGACGGCCAGATTAATGCCGGTGACGAGGATGAAATATCGCACCGCTTTTTTAAGATTTTCCATGTTCAGATCCGTCTGCCCGATGTAGTGCCGCGTGAAGAGAAAGGTCCCGACTCAAATTTTCTATTAATTGCGGCGAATTTGGTCAAGTAGATTTTGTAAAATATCGGGCGGGCGGATCAGTCGGCAGGCACCAGGACGTAGTCCTCGTCGGCGCAGCGCGCGTCGTAGCACACGCTGCTCAGCAGCACGTGTCCCTCGAGGTCGCCACCCGGCGCCTCGACGCCGAAGAGCGTGGCGCGGGCGACAAATTCCCCAAACTGCTGTGCATTATTGACGCGGTCGCAGAGCGAGGCGAGCTTCCGGGAGCGGAACAGAATTTTTTTCAAGCCGCCCTCCGCCGTGAAGGTGAAACCGGTTCCGCGCCTCTCGAAGGGCCCGGCGACGCGCGCCGAGGTGAAGCGGACCGCCCGCACCGCCGCGTGGAAACCGGTGAGCTCATCGTCCCCCATGACGAACTCCCGGAAGGCGCCGGCGCGCTCCTGGGAACGCAGGTGCCCCGGGAATGCGCACAGGCAGGCGACAAGCGCTGCGGCGGCGACGCGAATCATATCATGCGTTCCTTCCCTCTTCGCTTCACGGCCGGGTCCGTTCATTCACCCAGGAGTTCGTACAGGAGTATTCCCGCGGCGACCGACGCGTTGAGCGATTCGACCCTGCCCTTCAGGGGAATGCGCACCACGTGGTCGCATTTCTCCCCGGTGATGCGGCGCATTCCGGCGCCTTCGCTCCCGATGACCAGCACCGCGGGCCGGAGCTCCCGGAGGCGCTTCATGCCCACCGTCCCGTTCCCCGCGCTGCCGATGATCCAGCACCCCGCGCGCTTCGCCTTGTCGAGAAACTGCGCCGCGTTGGAAACCTCCAGCACCGGGAGGTGCGCCGTGGCGCCCGCCGACGCCTTGATGACCGTCGCGGTCACCGGTGACGAGTGCGCCTTCAGCGTCACCACGCCGACCGCGCCCAGCGCCTCGGCGGTGCGGATGATGGAGCCCACGTTGTGCGGATCGGTGAGCTGGTCCAGCAGCACGATGACTCCGCGCGACGAGACGGCGCGTTCGATGAGGCCGTCGTCCCCGGCGCGCGCCGCGTCGCCCGCATCCCGCTGTATGTTGAGCGCCACGCCCTGGTGGACCGACGAGGGCCCCAGGTCCGAGAAAAAACCTTTCTCGCGCGGGACCACGCGCACCCGCGCCCGCGACGCCTCGTTCATGATTTCCTGGATTATCTTGCCGTGCGCGGACTGCGAGACATAGAGCTCCGCGCCCTGCCCTTCCTTCAGGGTGCGCAGGTACTCCAGCACCGCGTTTCTTCCGTAGACATTCATGGAGCCGCCCCTACTTCCTCAACTTCCAGCGCACGCCTTCCTTTGTGTCCTCAAGGACGATGCCCTCTGCCAGCAGGGAGTCCCGGATCTCGTCGGCGCGGGCGAAGTTCTTTTCCTTCCGGGCCTTCTGCCGCTCGTCAATGAGGCCCTGGATGCGGCCTTCGTCCAGGTCTCCTTTCTTTTCGGAAAAGAAGATGAATCCGAAGACCGCGTCGACGCGCCGGAGCACGTCCATCACCGCGTCGCGATCCGCCATCGAGATGCGTCCCTCGTCTATGAGCGAGTTCACCAGGTGCAGGTATTCGAAGAAGGCGCCGATGCCGCCGGATATGTTCAGGTCGTCGTCCATGATCTCGACAAAGTGCTCCAGGAACTCCCCGGAGGAGGTCTTCACCGCGGGATCGGTATCGCCCTCCTTCCGGACGTCCCCGAGGCGCACCAGGAAGTTGTCGATTCTCGCCAGGGCGTTCTCCGCCTGGCGAAGGCCGTCGAGCGTGAAGTTCAGCTGCTTGCGGTAATGCGACGAGATGAGGAGATATCGGATCGCCCTCGGGGAATAGTCCCTGTCCAGGAGGTCCCGGAGGGTGTAGAAATTCCCCTTCGATTTCGACATCTTGGAGCCGTCGACGAGGAGGTGTTCCGCGTGTATCCAGTGCCGCACGAACCGGTCGCCGTAGGCGCCCTCGCTCTGTGCTATCTCGTTCTCGTGATGGGGGAAGATGAGGTCCACGCCGCCGGTGTGGACGTCGATGGTGCCGCCGAAGACGCTGCGCACCATCGCCGAGCACTCTATGTGCCAGCCGGGGCGCCCCTTCCCAAAGGGAGTGTCCCAAGAGGGCTCGCCCTCCTTCGCCGCCTTCCACAGGACGAAGTCCCGCACGTCGTCCTTCTCGTACTCGTCGGTGTCGTAGCGGAGGCCGGTCTTTATTTCGCGGCTGTCCAGGCGGCTGAGGCGCCCGTAGGTCTCGAACTTCGCGATGCTGAAATACTGGGAGCCGTCTTTCTGGTACACCAGCCCCTTTTCGTCCAGCCTGCGAATGATATCGATCATGGCGTCGATGGACTCCGTGGCGCGGGGATTGTGCTCGGCGCGCTCGATGTTCAGCGTCTCCAGGTCCTCGAAGAAAATTTTAATATAGCGGTCGGTGTAGTCGCGGAGCGATATTCCCTCCGCCCTGGAGCCGTTGATGGTCTTGTCGTCCACGTCGGTGATGTTCATGGCGTGGTTGACGCGGTAGCCGCGGAACTTCAGGTAGCGCCAGAAC
>JAGODF010000085.1 GCA_017998375.1 Spirochaetota bacterium | reverse complement strand
GTCCAGGACATCCTCCGCTGAGTTTCCCTACGGGGGGCTTCCAAGGGGCTCTGATCCCCTCACTCGTGTGTAGCACCTGAAATACCCAGTTCCGTGTATCCCTTGCCCTTATCGTCCCCCTTGAAGTAACGGGTAAGAAAATGCGGATTTACGCGTAAAGATTCGTTAAGTGAATCCCCCGTTCGACCGAACTATTAATAGGGTCGCGCATATCCGCCCATGGAGGGGCGGCTGGCCTCAAAAAGGGGTACTATCATGAAGCATCTCATGAACAAGGATGATCGTGAGATACAACAGCGTAAAATCGGAAGGGACAAGCTCACGATCGATGAGTACAAGAAGCGCATGTCCGACGGGGATTACGTCGACCATGCCATCCAGAAGATAGCCACTGATTTATCGCACTATCTCACGCGCTGAAAAGAACGCGCTTCAAAATGCAGCCGGCCCGGAATGGCCGGCTGTGCTGGTATGGTGGGTACATGCTGGAAAGCAAGGAATCGTATTTCAGGCTGAAGGAGAACAGGGGGCTCCTGCGGCTCTTCTATTTCCTGCTCGGCGCGGTGTGCGTCGGCCTGGCCTATATCTACCGCTTTTACTTCTGGCCGTTCCTCTTCGCCCTCATCATCTACATGGCGCTCAGGCCGGTTCAGGAGTTTTTCCTGCGCTTCATCCGCTCGCGCTTCCTCACGAGCGTCCTGATGATATTCCTCCTTTTCATGATGGTGCTGATACCGGCGTTCCTGCTCCTCCTCTCCCTGGCGGACCAGGCCATCGATTTCTACACCTACACGCGTAGCCAGCTCACCCAGCCCGGGGTAGCCGCGTGGATCGCCGGAAATGATTTCGCCCAGTGGCTCTACCAGCAGTTCAACCTGAACAAGGGGGAGATCATCACCAAGGTGCTGGCGGTCCTGGAGCAGGCGTCTATGGCGATCTTCACCAATGTCACCGGGGTCCTCACTTTCTCCATAAACTTCGCGCTGAACTTCATCTTCATGCTGCTGATGCTCTTCTTTCTCTTCAAGGACGCCTACAGGCTGGAGGATGCCTTTTACCGGATACTTCCATTTCCCGACGACATAGAGCGCGACGTTGTGGGGCGGCTGAAGGAAGTGGTGAAGATGCTCCTAGCCGGGAACTTGTTCATCATGTGCCTCCAGGGGCTCATGGTGGGGCTGGGAATTTTCATCGGCGGCCTCGGGGGCGGGCTCCTCTGGGGGAGCATCGCCGCGGTCCTCTCCCTCATTCCAGTGATCGGGACCACGCTCATCTGGCTCCCGGCGTCGCTGGTGCTGGTGCTGATGGGGCATTACTTCTCGGCGGCCTTCGTGGCGGTCTGGTGCCTGGGGTGGTACCTTGTCCTGGAAAATATTTTAAAGCCGGCGCTGTTCGGCAAGAAGCTCAATTTTCACCCGCTCATCTTCTTCTTCCTGCTGCTGGGCAGCATCAAGGCCTTCGGCCTCGCCGGGGTGATAGTCGGCCCCGTGCTCCTCACCCTCTTCTTCTCGCTGTGGGAGATCTACAAGCTCCTGAGCGGGTACAACGCGCAAGGATAAATTGAGAATTATCGTGTGATGGGCGGAAGAGAACAGGCATGCCTGTTCCCTTCGTGTTTTGATCACCGGTGATCTATCTGTCTTTTGCGGGACTCTTCTTTCCCGGCGGCACCGGGTTTTCGAGGCTGGCTTCGTACACGGTGAAGCGGTCCTTGCCGAGCCGCTTGCTCTGGTAGAGCGCCACGTCGGCCTTGTGGATGAGTTCCTCCGCCGTGGTGGCGTGCACGGGAAACGAGGAAACGCCTATGGAGATGGTAACCGGGTCCGTCACCGGCTCGAACCGCGCAGACGACACCGCGCGGAGGATCCTTTCCGCGAGGCGCGAGGCGCTGTCAATCTTCGCAGACGGCAGAATGATGGAGAACTCCTCGCCGCCGTAGCGCGCGATCACGTCGTACTCACGGCAGTTTGCCGTGAGTATGCCGGCGATCCCCTTGAGAACGGCGTTTCCCGCCTGGTGACCGTGGACATCGTTCACCAGCTTGAAGTTGTCTATATCGAGCATCAAAAGCGAGAAAAGCTCCCCGGTCCTGAGGCACTTCGCAATTTTCCGGGTGAGCGTGTCGTGGAAATACTTGAAGTTGAAGAGCCCCGTGAGCCCGTCGGTGAGCGACTGGGTGCGGTAGACGTCGCGCTCCCGCGCGGCCTTGATGAGCTCCTTGCGCTCCACGGCCTTGTCGATGACGATGGTCATGTGGTCGAAGTTGATGGGCTTCGGGATGTAGTCGAGCGCCCCCGCCTTCATGCACTCCACCGCCGACTCGATGGAGCTGTAGCCGGTGATGATGATGACGTCGGTATCGGCGCTGATGGCCTTCGCCTCCCGGAGGATTTCCATGCCGTTCACGTCGGGGAGGCGGATGTCGGTGATGATGATGTCGAAGCCGTTTTTCCTGATCTTTTCCAGGGCCTCCGTGCCCGATCCCACGGTATGGACCTGGTGGCCGTGCGTTTCCACGACTTTCTTGATGATGGTGCATACCTGTTCGTCGTCGTCGATGACCAGGATGTGGCCGGGGAGTTTCTGTTCTTCGGAGTTCATGTGATCGACCTGATAGGTAGCGCTACCACCCGCCGGCAGATATTTCAACAGAAAAACAGTGTGCATTAAGATTTATTATGTCACATGTATCCTTACTGAACATCCTTTTAAATTAGGAGACTTGATGGGTATCTCACTTAGAAACGGATGCGAGGATAATTTTTTTTACATTTTTTGTCATTAACTTGAATATACTAAAATTAGAATAAATAGTGGCGATATATTAACCGAAAGTAAAATAAATAGGTATTCCGGCATGAAAGATGAGAAAATGATCACATGCTGACCATAAATACAAAAAACAACTAACTAAAATTGTGAGACTTGCTAATAATATGATATAGGGGTAACCAGTGATGAATGCATACAGGATGTCTGGTTAACCTGTTCCCTATCTGATTCGTTATGAATATTTGAATAACATTATTTGCAGGAGATAGCGTATGAGATGGAACGCCATTGCAATTTCATTGTTCCTCCTTTTCGTGAACGGTATTACACTCGCTGACGTCATTTCGCTGAAGAACGGCGAAGTGTACCTGGGCAAGGCGAATGTTGTTGATTCGAACACTATCAGCATTGAAAGCTTTGGGAGCACGAACAACGTCCGGCAGACAGACCTCCTGAAGATAGAGCCGCAGTTGCAGACGGTCGCCGACATCCGGTACGAGGTGCTGCTCGCCGATGATTCTGTCCTCAAAGGTAAGCTCAAGAATTTCGACGATGAGATCGGCCTGTTCCTGGAAACGACTTTTGGCCCGATTACCATCCCGACGCGTGGGATAAAGAAAATATACGATGTGGAGCAGAGGACGAAGTATTACGGGGAAGCGTACCTTGCCGGATTGAGCGTGGGGTATTATCTTCCGACCGGTATTTTCAAGGATAATTTCGCGAATTTCTTTTATACGGACCTTTTCGCGGATTTTAATGTCACGCGCGTGAGGGGCCTTATGGTTGGGTTTGATTTCCTGTTTGTCCCGATGGACTATCAGCCGAGTCAAGACGTGTCGTGTGTATCGTACGCGCTGACGGGTCACGCGATGTACCGCTTCATGGATTTAATCTCCGGATCGAGATTCATGTTGAACAGGCTGGTCCCTTACGCGAAGGCCGGTGCGGGGCTGGTGTACGTGTCCGTCGAGGATAGCAGGGCCACCGCGCCGATCGATGAGAGGAGCGAAGCAAGTCCGTTACTGCTCGCGGCTGTTGGGACCGACATCCTGGCCGCCAGGGGCTTCAGCGTCCGGATTGAGGCGGGCATGCTGTCGATTATTCAGTCGAAGCTCTATAACGCCTTTACGGTAAGCTGCGGCGCTGTGTACGGTTTTTCGCTCTGAAATATGTCATTACACGCATTAAGGGGGTCCGATTATGAGAGGAATACTGCATATTTTCATTACGATTCTCGGGTTGCTGATTGTATCCTGCAATGGGTCCATCCTCGAAGACCTTTCGGAATCAAAGTCGTCAGGTTTGAGTGTCGAGGAGCGTGGGATATGGCTTGTGGGGGGATTAAGCGGTTCAGCGATCACGTCCACCGTCGCTCAAATTGATCTCTACGATCCGGTCACGGACACATGGTATCCCGATTATGCCGTCGGGGCATCGGGTACTTACGTGCCGGTTAGCTTCGCATCGGTTACTGGGTTCGAGGGAAAGATTTATGTTATTGGGGGTTTCGATTCTGGCGGTAATGTGTCAAATCTAGTTCAGATTTTTGATATAGAGACAAATTCATGGTCTTCGGGAACCAGTACCGGATTTACTGCTGTGGCTAATGTGGGATCATTTGTTTGGGATGGGAAAATAATCATTTTAGCTGGAACCACGGGTCTTGCCGGTGCCGGGTATGTCAGGACAAACGCCAACCAGATATATAATATTAACGGGAACAACTGGTCCACGGGAATTGCCGTATACCAGAGTAGTTCAAGATATGGTGCCGTATTGAATGGAGTCGTGTACCATGGCGGGGGTAGATATAATAACGCAACAACCCTGACCAACACCCATGACGGCTATGTGATAGCCACCAACACGCTGACCGGCGTGACTGAGATCGTGTTGCCCTCGGCGCGCTACGGCCAGACAATGGCAATTTATACCAAAGATTTATACCGTACGGTAATGATTATGATAGGTGGGTTTATTGCTCCAATAACCGGCACAACGGGAAATTTTGTGTTTCAGGGAACAACCGCGACTACACCTCAGAATACCACAGCCTATCTTGATTATCCTTTTGGCGAGGCAAGCCCAATCGTATGGACCGATTTCACATATCCATATCCGGTACCTCATGGATTTTCAACCGCGGTTATCTATGGTGATGAGATTATTGTGTTTGGTGGCGCAACTTCCCACTCTAGCGGCGGGATAACATCAGCATATAAAAACGACTTATCGGGCTTTCCGGGTTCAAAATGGACCGCCATTAGCGCGATGCCGGTTGGGCGCTTCGGTCATGGGGCTGTAATGTTTAATCATGAATAAGTTGGGGAATCCAGCTATGAAATTAATGAAATCAGCTCTGTTCATGGTAATGTTTTTCGTCAGCGCTTCGATTACCGCCCAGCAGGGGGAAAGCATCAACGACCTCGTGAAGCTGGGCCAGGTCAACTACGAGAGGGGCAATCAGAAGACCGCATACGACTTCTTTAAGAAGGCGATGAAGGTGGACCCGAACAATCCCGGAGCCATGAACTGGTTCTGGAAGATGAAGTCCGAACATGACGTGAAGAACCTCTCCGATAAAACAATGCCTATGACCAGTCTTGCAATGCTTGAGCAGGAGGCGAAGGCGGCCGATGAGAAGGCGGCGCTTGAGAAAGCACAGGCTGCGGAGGAAAAGGCACGGGCCGAAGCGGCAAAAGCCGAGTCCGTGAAGAAGGAGCAGGAATTACAGACGCGGAAAGAGGAAAAGGAACGAGTGGTCATCGTGGAGAAAATCCGCGAGGTGCCGCGCATCGTGCGGACCGGGAATCCGGAGATGGAGCGGGCCTTGATGGAGAAGATCAGCGGGCTCAACCAGCAGGTCGTTTCACTGAGGAGCGAGCTTGAGAAAAAAAGCGAGCGCGATGCGGCGCCCCTTCGCGAAAGCGAAAGCGGGAGGGAAAGAAGGGCATGGTTGTCAAATGGAAACTATCTCCCCGTTATTCTCTTTTTCCTGTCGCTGCTTCTGTTTCTCTTCGTTGTAACCGGCATCATCTGGTCACGGCGACGCAACCGGCGAATCCCGGCGCCTCCTCCGGTCACGAACGCGGTTTCCGCACCCGCGACAGCGCAACCTGTGCCTGAATTCGACAACCGCGCGATGGTGCTGGAGCTCGCGCGGAAGTTCATGAACAGCCCCGACAAGGATCTCAGCGTGGTGGCGCCGCTATTATCACACCTTATCAAGAGCGACGGCAGGGCGCACCAGGAAGAGATGCTCAAGACGCTGCCGTACCTCGACGGAAAGATCGTGGGTGCGCATGGCGATGCCGGCGTGAACAGCAGCCTCGAGGTGTTCGCTAACAGCTTCCTTTTTCTCATGGAGAAGAAACTGAAGCGCGGCAACGAGGCGTTGAAGGTGAAAACGCTCTGCAGCGAGATCGGCCTGCGGCTTGGGCTATCGCAGGACGAAATCCAGGAACTGCGGCTGGCCGCGCTGCTCCGCGACACCGGGTTTCTCGTGGTGCCCCAGAATCTCTTGCTTAAGAAAGGCCCCCTGACGTCGCGCGAGGAGCACGAGGTGCGCAAGCACGTGGTGTACTCCGCAAAGATTGCGCAGTTCATGTCGCTTCCGGAACGCGTAATCAACGTGATACGTTATCACCAGGAGCGGCACGACGGCTCGGGGTATCCTTTCGGCGCCGCAGGCGAGGAGATTCCGTTCATGGCCAGGATCATCGCACCCTGTGACAGTTATGTGTCGATGACGTCCCTCAGGCCTTACAGGCGATCGCTTACTTCGGAGCAGGCTCTGAAAAAGCTTCGGGTGGAAGCGAAATTATTCGATACGAAAGTGTTCAGGATCTTCGAGGAAGTTGTCCGCAGCAGGCAGTTTCTGAAGGAGAACACTCTGGATTCCGAGATAGCGTAGGAGGATGTGGAGGCCATGCCGAAATTTTATCGCAAGGCCCGTGTGCTCACCGTGAGCGGGGGAAAGGGGGGGACCGGCAAGTCATTCGTCGCGGTGAACCTGGCCGCAGCCATGGCTATGCGGCTGAACTCCACGGGTCCTTCGAAGAAAAAGTCTTTTACCGGAAACCGCGTCCTCCTCTTCGACGCTGATTTCCATCTTTCCAACGATCACCTGTTCCTCGGGGTGAAGCTTTCCCCGTGCTTGGACCGCTTCCTGAAAAACCCGGAGTCCCTGCCGGAATACATCGTGTCCACTGAATATGGGGTGGATCTCATCTCATTCGGCGGTGACGAGCATAAAATCAATTTCATCGAGAACAATGTCAGCATGGACATCCTTAAGGAGCTCAACAGGCTGGAAATGTTCTACGACTGGATCATAGTGGATACGGGTGCGGGGCTTTCGAAGATGATTATCAAGCAGATACACTTTGCCGACCATTCCCTGCTGGTGACCAACCCCGACGCCACGGCGATGATAGACTGCTACAAGATGATCAAATTCATCACGATTGAAAAACCGGATTTCAAGAATATCGACATCTGTATGAACCGCGTCGGGACTTTCGAGGAGGGATACCTCACCTTTAAAAAATTGCAGGATATCCTCCTGCAGTTCCGGGTCCCGGTGAAGATTTATTACGCGGGCCCCGTCTATTACGACCGCGACATGTTCGCGCGATGCCTCCAGCGCGGTATCCCCGCGGTTCTCACGAACGATAATCCCAACCACATTCGTGAATCGATGAACTACATCTGGGACTTCATCAACAAGAAGAACATTACCAGGAAGATGGAGTCATTTTTCGAGAGGATATTTCTCGGGGAATGACTCAAGTTCTTTTTGCCCACGTCGCTTAAAAAAATAGTGTACTTTTTTCCGGTTCTACTACTATTGGCATGGTGCCGGCGGGGCGAGCCCGTGCCGGCCGCCCTTGCCCGATAATCTTGAACATCACCCAACCGGAGGTCCTTATGGCAGTAGCTGAATGGAGAAAAGACGGGACGGTGGCGGTCCTCACCATGACCAACGGAGAGAACCGGCACAACATGGTGTTTGCCAACGAGATGATGAGGATCATGGAAGAGATACTCGCCGACAAAACGGTCACGGCGCTTGTTCTCACCTCCAGCGATGAAAAGAACTTCAGCCAGGGAATAGACGTCCAGTGGCTGATGGAGCGGATGGCCGCGAAGGACATGCAGGCAATCAAGGACTTCATGTACCGGATGAACGACGTGTTCCGGACTCTCCTGCTCTATCCTATGCCCGTCATCGCGGCCATCAACGGGCACGCCTTCGGCAACGGCGCCATCATATCCTGCGCCTGCGACTTCCGCTTTATGCGCGCGGACCGCGGTTACTTCTGCTTTCCCGAGGTGGACCTGGGCATACCGTTCCTCCCTGGCATGATCGCCTGGGTGCGGAAGGCAATACCCCAGCACGCCTTCCACGAGTGGAAATACACCGGCAGGCGCGTTACGGCGCCGGAGCTCGAGAAGAACCACGTGATCCAGAAAGCCTGCGCGAACCAGGAGGAGCTCATGTCGGATGCCCTGGCTTTCGCGAAGACCTTCGTGAAGAAGCGGGGCATTTTCGGCGAGATGAAGAAGCGCATGCACAAGCATATTGTCGAGATCATGGCGAACGAGGACAAGGAATTCGTGGAGAAACTTTTCCTCTTTGTGCAGGATTGAGAAGGCGCGGATGCGCATCCGCGCTTTCTGGAGATGACCCCCCGGCCCCCTCTCCCGCGGGGAGAAGGGGGAGCGCCAGGAGAAAACATAATTCAGGAGACATACATGAAGACCAGGATCACCGAACTTTTAAAAATCAAGCACCCCATCATCCTCTCGGGGATGAGCTGGATAAGCACGCCCGAGCTGGTGGCGGCGGTGTCCAACGCAGGCGGATGCGGAATACTCGCCACGGGCGTGCTCAAGCCCGAACAGACGCGCGAGGACATCAGGAAGACGCGCGAGCTTACCAAGAAGCCCTTCGCGGCGAACATCACCTTCTATTTCCCCGGTTCAGAAAAGAACGCGAAAGTCATCATCGAGGAGAAGGTGCCGGTCGTGAACTATTCGCTCGGCAAGGGCGACTGGCTGTGCAAGGAAGTGCACAAGTACGGCGGCGTGGTGATAGCGACCGTGACCACCCTGAAGCACGCGCAGGCGGCCCAGCGCGACGGAGCCGACGCGCTCATCGTCACCGGGCACGAAGCGGCGGGCCACGGCGGCGCGGTGACGTCGCTTACGCTGGTGCCTTCCATCGCTGACGCGGTGGACATCCCCGTCATCGCGGCGGGCGGTTTCGCCGACGGGCGCGGGCTGGCGGCGGCGCTGGCACTTGGCGCCGACGGCATCTCCATGGGAACGCGGTTCATGAACACCGTCGAGAGCCCCGTGCACGAGATCCAGAAGAAGCTCAGCATCGAGCTCTCCGCCTTCGACACCATCTACACCGACAAGTTCGACGGCCTCCCGGCGAGGATGGCCGATACCAAGGGCGCGCGCCGGATGATGAAGAAGCGCCTCAATCCCCTGAGCGCGCTTTTCCTCTCGCGGAAGATCGCCAAGCTCCTGGGGCTTCCCTGGATGAAGATATTCCTCGGCATCGCGTTCGCGGGGCCGAAGACAGCGATCAAGATGGCGCGAATGGCGACGGGCTTCAAGGCGTTCGAGGTGGGCACCATGGACGGCGACAATATCGCCGGCATCCTGCCCCTGGGGCAGATCACCGGCATCATAAAGGACACGCCCAAGGTAAAAGACGTCGTGGAGCGCATCGTCGACGAGGCGAAGAAGGTGATGAAGGATGTGGAGAAGAGAGTGAAGTAGCGCTTCAGCTGAATCAGGAAAAAAAGAAAGCGACGATTCTCATCGTCGCTTTCTTTTTGTTATACCTGAACTTCAGTGCCGTTAAGGACGGATGGTTACGGAGTAGTTGCCACTTCCGGAAACGGACCATACTTTTATGCGGACCGATCCGGGAGTGTTCGCCCTGCAGCAGGTTGACGCTTCCACGCCGTCGTTCTGGCATGCGACGTTCCCGTCGTTGATCACCTGGAAGTCGAAATCGACACCGGGGCCGTGGGACAGGCATACCGTGGGATTGGTTCCTTCCTGGCCAGCGAGAATCAGATAGTCCGTGTCATTGGGTCCCGTCATGTATCCATTGTAGGACAGGCCGCTTACATTGTAGTTGTTGGCGTAGACCACGATGGCCCCCGCGAGTACGAGTACTACCACTATCATCAGCTTCTTGAACATGCGAACCTCCTCTCGAATGATTGTATAGAATATTGTTTTGATGTGAGCAGTAATATAGTATAGCAAAAAAGCCCAATCGGCAAAACAATTATTTATCGAAATTAAAAAAACATCGACCTGATGGAGTGGAAGAAAAACGGGTAAATGATGCAGATTGCCCTCTTTTTTATCAAAAAAAGAGCAAAAGGATATCGAAAATCCGCAAATAGTGCAAAACCGGCGATTTCCGGGCAGGCATTCTTATGATCAAACGGTGATCATGTGCGATATGGCCGGACGCCGACACGGGGCGTGCAGGCGGTGAGCCCCGTGTCAGCCGGCTGGGAATACGTCTGTATCAGGCCATGATTGATCGCAGCCGATCGAGCTCCTTCTTTGCTTCGCCGACCATCCGCTCCATGAGTTCCGCGCAGGTGGGAATGTCGCGGATGAGGCCGATGGACTGGCCCACCATCATTGGGGCGATATCCACGTCTCCCGTTTCCCACGCTTCGGAAACGCGCTTGCCGGAAATGAGGGGGATGAGGTCCATGATGGTGCACTTCTTCTCTTCAAGGGCGAGCACCTCGGAGACGGTGCGGTTCTTCAGTGCGCGTCCCTGGAGACCGATGGATTTGCAGATGAGCGCCGTCTCGTGCTCCTGGCGCTTCAGTATCTCCTGCTTGATGTTGTCGTGGACCGGGCACTCCTTTGTCGCCATGAAGCGGCTGGCCATCATCACGCCTTCGGCGCCCAGCACGAGGGCCGCCGCCATGGTCCTCCCGTTGGCGATACCGCCGACGGTGACCACGGGTATTCGCACCGACTCGGCTATGCGGGGGGTGAGCACCATCGTGGTGACATCGTCGTTCAGCGGATGGCCGCCCTCCTCGATCCCGGCGGCGTAGATGCCGTCGTATCCGACCTTCTCGGCGTGGACGGCGTGGCGCACCGAGCCGACCTTGTGAAAGAGCTTCACGCCGGCTTTCTTCAGCATCTCGACGTACTCCATGCCGCACGACTTGTCGATGGGTGTGCCCGATATCTCCATGCCGTCAACCTTCTCTTCGGCGCAGACCCGCAGGTACATCTTGTGGTGCTCGCCGGAGATGTGCACGGAGGGCAGGATGGTGACGTTGACCATGAACGGCTTGTCGGTCAGTTCGCGGGTCCTGCGTATCGCCGCGCGGAACTCCTCCTCGGTGGGATAGTTCCCGGCGGTGAGGTTGCCCAGGCCGCCGGCGTTCGATACGGCGGCGCACAGCTCGGGCTTGCAGATCCACATCATCGCCCCGCAGATAATCGGGTACTTCACGCCGAACATTTTCGTTATAGCGGTTTGCATGGTTTCCTCCGGTTGTTGGGAAGAGGAAAAGAAATAACCACAGAGGCTCAGAGGCACGGAGAAATTATAGGCACTATGTTAATCAATACCGGCATAGCTACTTTTATCTGCCATTCCCTGCTAAGCGTGGAGAATCTCTACGGCGCTTCCGCCGGAATGACAAAGCAGTATACAACAAATCTAATAGTAGTCCTCTGTGTCTCTGCGCCTCCGTGGTTGCCTTTTCGTTTATTCCCTCGATCAGTTTACTTCTTGACAAGGAAACATAACATTGTTATGTTGTCAACAAGTTTACGGGGAACCCGGAAAAATCCGCGTCCTGCCCCGTGCGGGTGCCATGAGAAAGAACAACAGGGAAAAAATACTGGAGACCGCGCGCGCCCTCCTGCCGAAGTACGGCTACAACGGCATTTCGATCCGCGCCATCGCGGAGCGCGCCAGGCTGACCACGGGCGCCATATACTTCCATTTCAAGAGCAAGAAGGATATATACAAGACCATCTGCTACGAGGCCATAGACATGCTCGTCGGGAAGTTCCGCGAGGGCATCGACAGCAAAAAAACACCCAACCAGAAGCTGATCTCCATTTTCGACTCGTACGTGGCCTTCTATCACGAGCACCGCGACTACTACAACATCCTCATGGAATACAAGGCCGATTACGCTTCGAAGGAGGAGGCGGACGAGATAGCGAAGAAGTTCTCCGAGCTCACCGGGTTTACCGCGGGGACGGTGGAATACGGCATACGGCAGGGCACTTTCCGAGAGATCGATCCCATGATGGTGTCGGTCTTCCTGGCGGTGGTGACCGAGGGGATGCTCCAGTACAAGAAGCTGGGCCTCTTTGAGACGCTCGGCATCTCCGACGGGCAGTTCCGGAAATTCATGGCGGACATCGTGGACCGGGGCATCGGGATAGCGGGAAAGGGCAGGGCGGCCGGCGAATGAAGGCGTGTGTGCCGGCGGAAAATATCACGCACTACTAATACTAGGAGAGCGCCATGAAAACAAGAATCACGCAGCTTTTAGGCATCAAGTATCCCATCATCCTTCCGGGCATGAGCTGGATCAGCACGCCGGAACTGGTGGCGGCGGTTTCGAACGCCGGGGGACTCGGCATACTCGCCACGGGCCCGCTGAACGCGGAGCAGACAAGGGCGTCTATCAAGCGCATACGCCAGCTCACCGACAAGCCCTTCGGCGCCGGCGCCACGCTCTTAATGCCCGGCGCGCGGGAGAACGCGGAAGTGCTGATAGAGGAGAAGGTGCCGGTCATCAACTTCTCGCTGGGCAAGGGCGACTGGATCTGCAAGCGGGTCCACGAGTACGGCGGGAAGGTGATCGCCACGGTGGTGACGATGAAGCACGCCCTGGCCGCTGAAAGGGACGGGGCCGACGCGCTCCAGGTGACGGGCCACGAGGCCGCGGCGCACGGCGGCATGGTCACTTCGCTGGTGCTGGTGCCAACGATTGTCCGCGCGGTCAAGATTCCCGTCATCGCAACCGGCGGATTTGCCGACGGGAACGGTGTCGCGGCGGCGCTGGCGCTGGGCGCCGATGGGGTAGCCATGGGTACCAGGCTTTCCGTCACGAGGGAGAGCCCGGTGCATGATATCACAAAGAAGGCAACGCTGGAGGCGGGAATCGATGACACCATCTACTCCAACCGCTTCGACGGCCTCTACTGCCGCGTGCTGAAAACCCCCGCGGCGAAGAAGGCCGTGCGGAAGGGGATGAGCCTGCCGCGCGCCATGGTCGCATCGGTATCCATTTCGCGGAAACTGAAGCTGCCCTTCTTTAAACTGCTCCTGGGTACCGTCGTCAAGGGACCCAAGATTATGATACAGCTCGCCCACATGGCCACCGCTTTCGAGAAGATACAGATGGCCACCGAGGACGGCGACCTCAAGAAGGGTGTGCACCTCATAGGGCAGGCGCAGGGACTGGTCAATGATATGCCCGCGGTGGACGATCTGATGAAGAGGATCGTTGCCGAGGCGCGGCAATCCCTGGAAAAAATGAACACGATGTTGAAATAGCAGACTATGGAGACCGCCATGTTCCCGAACCTTTTCAGCCCCATCAACATCAACCGGCTCGAGATCAAGAACCGGATCGCCTATCCGTCACTGGGCCTGCTCTATTCATACGAGGGGA
>JAGODF010000416.1 GCA_017998375.1 Spirochaetota bacterium | reverse complement strand
ACCACCGCCTTGACGATGCCCATGATCCCCGTGAGGCAGAGTATCGTCACTACGACGCCGTTCAGCACCGAGTAGCCGGCGCGCGCACCGAGCCCCTTCCAGCCGGGGTGGCCGATATACACGGTCGCCGGGAACGGCGAGCCGAACATGGCACCGATGACGGAGCCCAGGCCGTTCATCGCCAGGGACGGCGTGGCCGGGTACTCGTCGCCGGCGGCCGCGGCGGACTCCAGGTTCTGGATGGTGGCGAAGAACGCCATCAGCCCCAGCGGGATCGCCAGCGAGAAATACGGATACACCAGGCTCATGTCGACGCGGAACATGTCGAAAAGCGCGAAGGTCGGGAGATAGAACGACAGCGTCGCGGTGGAGCGCGACACCTCCGCGGGATCCATCGCCCCGATGGACCAGGCGATCACCGCGCCGATCACAAGCGCGTAGAGGCCAGCCGGGATCCTGAACGGCAGCTTCGCGCGCGAGAAATATTCCACAAGGATGAGCGCCAGCGGGACAAAGGCGATGAGCGGCTTGTCCCAGAACTGGATGGTGTGGTGCAGCGCGATCCAGGTAATGGCGATGCCCGACAGTGTCGAGAGGAGCGCTGCCCTCGGCGTGAGGCGGCGGATGCGCTCGCCCACGAAGGCGCCCACCCCCTCGAAGAAGCCGCTGATGAAACAGCTGAATATTCCAACCTTCCATGCGAGGTCGGCGGCGCGCAGGTCGCCCAGCGCCTGCTTGTTCTGCAGGTAAACCGGCATGAGAATGAGGAAGAAAAAGACGAGCAGCGTCACGGTGTTGATGCCGTACGGCAGGGCGGTCACGTCGGTGCGTTTCTCCTTCATCGCGAGGCGGCGCGCCTGCCACGAGTAGAAGAGGTTGCCCACCAGCACGGAGAGCGCCACGCCGGGGAGGATACGCCCGAAGACGATCTCTCCCGGCATGCCGAGCATTCCCGCGCAAAGCCCCGTGATGAGCAGCAGGTTGACCAGGTTGTCGATGAAAAGCCCGATGAAGCCGTCGAAGTCTCCTTTCACGAAGAGGGGAAAGCGGAAGCCGTTGTCCTGAGCGGTCATGGTAAATCTCCCGGAAGCAGAGTGATGATTCCGGGTGATGTGTACCGTCAGCCGGGCGATATGTCAATTATTTTGCGGGACGATATTCGGCGGTGAAGGCGCGATTGGCCAATCGCGCCTTCACCGGCATATCGGAAATGCGCGCCTTCACGGTCTTATCACCCTATTTAAATTCCTTCGAATAGAATACACCCTTATCACCGCGCTGCTCGATGCGGAAACGGTACCATTTACCATCCTGCCGCGAGGGATTGTACCAGCGCGTTTCGTACACCCCCATGGCATCGCGGGTGATATCCCCCGTGTAGATGACCGCCACGTCGTATCCCTGATCGTTAACCGGGATACCATCATGCCTTAAGGCCACCCAGGAGCTTTTATCATCGCTTGTCTCAATTGAAACCAGGGGGCGGTGCAGTTCGATGAGTGACGGTGGCACGTCGGCCCAGCGGAAACTCCAGCAGCGCTCTTCGCGTCCCCTCGCCTCGCGGACTGAAGGATCGGCGAGCGACACACGCGGGCCCCCGGGCGCATCGTAATCGCGGTAGAACTCGCGTCCCGACAGGCGGAAGATCCACTCCCCGGCCACGTCGCGCACCGCACCCTTCTTCGCCATGTCGCCCACCAGGCGCGCCGACTGCGCCGCCAGGAAGGGCATCGTATTGGGACCGTAGATGGTGTGGCCGCCCTCGTAGCGCTGGACGCTGTACTCCTCCGGCGTGGTGCAGTAGCCAGTATAGCCGTTGGAGACGCTCAGCACCACGGTGCGCGAAAGCCCATGCATGCCGCCGTCGCGCGCCGCCGTCGCTCCCGCCTCCTCGATGCGGCGGCCCGATTCCATGGTGATCTCGTACGGAAGCGGGAGGAACATCGTGTCTCCTATCCGCACCGCCTGGTAGGTGATGATGTGCGGAAACTCATCCCTGGGGCAGAATATTCCCTGCAGCGGGCCTCCGATTATACGGCGGTGCCCGTGACAGCCGCCGGTAAAGAACCAGCGGCGCGATCCCTCGCGGAAGAAGGGGAGCCAGTTCAGTATGGGCGTGGCGCCGCCGTCATGGGCACCGGCGAGAAGCGTATTGCCCACGCGCGGCGTGTCGCAGATCGAGATCCCGTCGATGGAACGCTCCCTGAAATAATCGATCTCGCGGATGGCCGATTGTATCTTCACATCCGACGCAAGGGTATCGCCGAGCGAATCAAAGAGCTCTATCGACCTTCGCCCGATCCCGACGCCCAGGCGCCGCGACTCCGCGTAACACTGCAGTTTGAAATCCGGGGAATTGTCCGCATGCGTCACATTCACCGCCGCATGCACGAAACTCCGCGCGCCGCGCTTCGCCATCTCCCATTCCAGTTCGCGCTCGATGTACGCGAACACGTCGCCGCTGTACAGATCGCCCTGCTGCTCCACGGAGGTACCGTGGATGGAATAGCCGGTGAAGGCCGCGGCCGGCCTGAAGGCGCCAGTCGCGTCATCACGCACGTCGACGCGAACCATTGTCATCGACGGATTCACCGCCTTCCGGATGTCTTTCGCCTTTTCCGGGTCGGCGTTGTTATTCGCGCGATACGCCTCAATGC
Organism: Spirochaetota bacterium; assembly: GCA_017998375.1. Lineage (GTDB taxonomy): Bacteria > Spirochaetota > UBA4802 > UBA4802 > JAGODF01 > JAGODF01. The sequence continues at coordinate 275 of JAGODF010000416.1, read as the reverse complement.
TGCGGTTGCGCGTGAAGCCGAAGATATCCATGCTTCCCGTGGCTATCTTCGCGGGCCGCCTCCCGTTGTACGCCTCGATGATAGCGCCGGCGATCTGGCCCGTGATGAAATCGTAAAACTTCATGTCCAGACCGCCCTTGTTCGACGTGTTGATATTGTAGAACTCGCTTCCCGCGAGGTTGCCAGGCCCCGCGTGCGTATGAGTGGCCGACATCATGATACCGCCCAGGTCCAGGTCGGTTTTGCCGGCAACCATTTCGGCGAGCCTGCGCTGA
>JAGODF010000415.1 GCA_017998375.1 Spirochaetota bacterium | reverse complement strand
GAATACCCGCGGGTGAACGCCGCCACCATGATCATGAGGGTTATCGACATCGCGAATCGCACGCCGGAACTTCTTTTTTCAGAGCTCATTACCGCACCTCGTAGTAGTAGTACTTCATGCCATAGTCACGCTTTCACGCCGTAACATCCAACCCGTCTTCTGTCCGGAATAAATATCAGTAAATGATACAATAATTCCGGTACGACGGCAATCTTTTCCGGTGATTTTTATCCGGCAGGTTCAAAAATATGAAATAAATTACGGATTCTGTCAAATAAAAGACGGTGACGAGGGGTAAAAAGTACAGTCCCGCCGTACTGATTTATCCGCCTCTTGGCGCGTCATGCATCAACCGCGATGCGAAACCCGTAGTAGGGACTTCTCGCCGTGGGGCAGCGCCGGAATCTATACTCGCGCCCGCGCTGCAGCGGGTGGCTCTGGAGCGAGCCGCCGCGGAGCACTTTGTACACGGTCCCGAACTCCCGGTTCGGCGCGCCGGCGGGGTACGCGTCGAACCAGTCGGCGCACCATTCCCAGAGAACTCCCGGCGCGAGGTGCCCGTCTCCGTCGATACGGTTATCCACCGCCGCGCAGTAGTCCGCGGAAGAGATGTATGATATCAGGCGCTCCGATTCGCGAGCCTCCCCCACTCCCTGTACGCCCGCCGCCGCGGCGAACACTTCCCACTCCGCCTCGCCCGGGAGCCCGATATTCTTCCCGGTTTTTCCCGACACCCATCCGCAGAACGCGGCTGCGTCGTTCCAGCTCGCCTGGAAAACCGGAAGCCGGTCCGCGCATTCGCGGCAGATGTCGTCGCCCTCGTCCGCGAAGGGAGCGCGCCAGCTGACGCCTTGCTTCTTGGTCCACATTCCGTTCTCCGCGGTCCAGCCCCAGCCCTCTTTCTCGGCATCGGTGACGTACCCGGTTTCCGACACGAACAGCGCGAAGTCGGCGTGCGACACGAGAAAGCGGCTTATCATGCGCGCCTGCAGCGCGCGGCGGTGGCGGGGAGCGGAATTGAGCAGGTAGTCCGGCCGGATGCTATCGCGCGGAAGGTCGATGGACGACGCGGTTTCGGGCGCGATGCCGATATCATACTCCCCCGCGGCGATCGCGATAAAATCTTTTTGCGGCGAGCGCTTTTTCATGCAGATGACGATATCATCCATGGCCGCACCGCCGCACACCGCCTCTCACTCCAGCCCGATTCTCTTGAAAATGAAGGGGATGTTCGCGAGGTACCTGTCCAGGCTGAAGATCGTATCGACCTCCTCCTTCGTGAGGAGCTTCGAGATGGACGCGTCCCTGAGCGCGAGCTCCTTCAGGCTCCCCTCGCGCGCCCAGACGCGCATGGCGATTCCCTGCACCGCCGCGTACGACTCCTCGCGCGTCATTCCCTTCTCCACAAGTTTGAGGAGCAGGCTCTGCGAGAAGAAGAGCCCGCCGGTCTTATCAATATTCTCCCTCATGGAGTCCGGGTAGACCAACAGGTTCTCGATAATGAAAATCATCCGGTGGATGAGGTAGTCGAGGCCTATGGTCGAGTCGGGAAGGATCACGCGCTCCGCCGAGGAGTGGGAGATGTCGCGCTCGTGCCAGAGCGTCATGTTCTCCAGCGCGACGGCGAGGTTCGCCTTGATGACGCGCGAGAGGCCCGTGACCCGCTCGGAGAGGATGGGGTTGCGCTTGTGGGGCATGGCCGACGAGCCCTTCTGCCCCTTCTGGAACGGCTCCTCCGCCTCGCGGACCTCGGTTCGCTGGAGGTGGCGGATCTCCGTGGCGAGCTTGTCGAGCGTCCCGGCGGTGATGGCGAGCGCCGCCATGAACTCGGCGTGGCGGTCGCGCTGGATCACCTGCGTCACCACCGGGTCGGGCTTGAGCCCCAGGCGCGAGAGCACCTTCTCCTCGAGCGCCGGATCTATGTTGCTGAAGGTCCCCACCGCGCCCGAAAGCTTGCCGTAGGAGATATTCTCCATTGCGCGCACGATCCTCTCCCGGTCGCGCAGGAACTCCGCGTAGTAGAGCGCCATCTTCATGCCGAATGTCGTTGGCTCGGCGTGGACACCGTGGGAGCGGCCCATGCAGGGCGTGTCGCGGTACGCGAGCGCCTTCGCCTTCAGCGCCGCGACCAGGCGATCCAGGCCCTTGAGAAGCACTTCCCCGCTCTGCCGCATCTGTATGGAGAGCGCCGTGTCGCCTATGTCGCTCGAGGTGAGTCCGTAGTGGATGTAGCGGCTCGCGGGCCCCACCCGTTCGCCCACCGCGGTGAGGAAGGCGATCACGTCGTGGTGCACCTGGTTTTCTATCTCGAGGATGCGGTCCACGTCGAAGCCGGCCTTCTCCTTTATCGCGGCGAGGTCCGCCGCCGGGATGAGGCCCGCCTCCGCCTGCGCCTCGCACGCGGCGATCTCGATGTCAAGCCAGATGCGGAACTTGTTCTCAAGCTCCCAGATGCCGGCGATTTCGGGGCGAGAATAGCGGTCGATCATATCATCCTCTCTTTTCCAATCCTTATAAAGGCAACCACAGAGGCACGGAGGCGCAGAGGGTGAATTGTGAATAGTGAGTTGACACTTCACCACTCACAATTCACTATTCACTAATCACCTTTCACTAATCATTTTTCTCCGCGTTCTCCGCGGCTCCGCGTGAGACATTTACACCAACATTCTATCACTCTGTGTTTTTTCCGCATTGTATTAATATTCAAGCATTTTTTCCATCGGCGATCCCGGAAAAGATCATCTCCTTCGACTTGAGCATTATGTGGAAATAGCCCTCGATGAACAGGCAGAGCGAGAAGAGCACGTCCAGCACGGTCACCTCGTCCCAGGCTGCGAGCTCCATGTTGGAGAACCGGGTGCAGAGCGACGTGCGGATGAACTCCATCGCGGCCCGGGGCAGGTGCCGGCGCATCCCCCTGCCCCGGGCGCAG
>JAGODF010000084.1 GCA_017998375.1 Spirochaetota bacterium | reverse complement strand
GTACTTCCCCTGCCAGAGGTCAACTTTCGCCTTCACGCTTCCCAGATCGTCCTCCACCATTGAGGCCGCGCGCGCCGTCCGCGCGTAGCTCTCCGCCTCGACGCGGAACTCCTCCCGCGCCGCCTGGTATGCAGCGTCACCCGCCAGGTCCTCCACGGTCTCCTGGGAATCCAGGGCCGTCTTCGCCGTCGCGAGTTTCGCCTCGGCGGCGTCAAACGATGCCTTCACGCGCGCGTAGCGCTCCTTCGCGTCCGGGGCGGGCGCCGTGGTGAGGTCCGCAGTCTCCCCGCCGGGAAGCGTGCCCTCGCCCGCGCCGCCCTCTTTCGCCGCTGTGTCGCTCAGGTACGGCGTGTGCGCATACTCCCACACCGCGTATGCGCGCTCGTACGCGAGCTCCGCGCCCTTATAGGCGGTATAAGAGGATGATACCGCGTTCATCCCATCTATGTACTTCATATTCGCGGCCTGGTATCTCCCCTGGGCACCCGCAAGTTCCGCCGCGTTCTTCGAATATGCCTCCTGGAGCGTCCCGCGCGTCTTGCCCGCCGCGTCCATCTCCCTGCGCAGCACCTCCCTGTTCTTGCCCATGACCCCGTAGACTGAGGCGCGCTGTATCACATCGGACTCCCGCTGCACGATCGCGGAGGCCAGGGACGCGATCTCCCCCTCGGCGCCCGCGAGCGTCGCGGTGCCCTTCGCCGCGTGGACCGTGGTCGCTTCATCGTAGAGCGCGGTGAGTGCCGCGTCGAACTCGTAGCCGCCGGTATACGCGTAGGTACGGTTCGGATCGAAGTCCGCCGTAAGCCGCGCCAGGTACTGCCCCACGGAGGCAAGCTCGCCGTCGGCCGCCCCGGCGGGCCTTGCCGCGGCGAACATCTCGCCCATGCGCGAGGCGAGCGCGTTGGACGCTTCTATGATCATGCTCCCGAGGGCGCGTCCCTCTGTGTCGGGAACCGCGTAGAATATTTCAATGATGTTGCCCGACGCGTCGCGGCGGTCTAGTCCAGTTGAACCGTCCGGGACCTGGCTCACCGCGAGGTCTCCCGCGGCGCCCGCTTCCAGGGCGCTCACGGCCGTGAGATTAGTCCGATAGCTCGTGAAGGATCCGGGCTTGTCGTGATACGCGACAAGCCTTCTGGCGCGCGCGGCATCGCGCCGCCGCGTGTCGTTTTCAACTCCCAGCTCTTCCATGGCACGGGGCGCGAGGGCCCGTGCCAGAAGAATATCCCGCTCCATGAGCGCCGAGACAGCGCCGATGTCGGTAGTGATTCCCAGGGCGATCGCGGCGAGCATGTCCGGATCGGCGGGAAACGCACCGCCGTCAACGAGGCAGGTGGAGGTGATGTAGTCGCGAAGGGATGCCTTGAAGACATCACCTCGGCTCCCGGCCGCAGTGGCGACGAAATCGTCCAGGGTCATGCCGCCGCCCAGCCCGACGAACTGCAGTGCCAGGTGCTGTATTTCATAGGTATCCAGGAGCGAGGCGGCGCCCGTGAGGAAGTTCTCGTATTCCGCCGTATCGCCCGAGCCGTGGGACGCGAGAAACTCCTTCGTTCCGGCGTCGAGGACGCCATGCGCATCGAGCACGGTCTTGATGATCTTATAGGATGCGTCACCGTAGCCGAACTCGGTCGCCGACACCTGTCCCGAGAGGACTTCCTCGGCGTAGTCGACGTGCCTGAAGGCTCCGTCGCTCGCGGCGAACTCCGACTCACGCGCGGAGAGCGCCTCGCGGTAATCCAGGTCTGCCGCGTGGTCGCGCACATAGAGGAGCTCGTCCATCTCCCCGGCCATAGCCTCGAGTTCGTGGGAAAGCTTCAGCATCGCCGCGGAGACCGGCTTCCCCGTCGCCTGCATGGCCGCCGTATAGCTTGCCATGAACCGCGCCGCGCCTGCCAGATCCCCGGCCGTCCTCTCCGACAGGTCCTCGGAGAACATGAATCCGCCGCCGAAGCCGCGGTTCACGTAATCGATCATCGCCGTAACATGGTCCGCGGCGCGCGCCAGGCCGTCGCTGAAGGCGTAGTAGTCCCCGTATTCGTCCGCGAAGGAATTCCGCGCCGCCTCCACCTCACGGTGCTTCGCCCGCGCGCCGTCGTACGCGGCAATCGTCCCGGCGATCGCCAGCGTGCTCCCCGTCTCCGCGTATTCCATGACGAGCCGCTGCGCCGCCTCATCGCCGCCCATGGCTTTCTCCACAAGGTCCCGGTAGCCGGACTCGAAGCCGGCAAAATCTTCATACATATCCACCAGCGCGTCTGCGTGAGAGATTTCTTTAGTAAGAAAATCTGCGTAAGCGTCCCATGTGCCTTCGTCGATATCGGCGAAACGCTCGGCGGTCCATCGTCGCGCAGCTTCCTTTGTAAGAAAAAGTGTATTGTTCCCTCCGTACGCGTAACTTCCCGTCGCGGGTAATTTCTCCATGAGCGCGGTCAGGCTCCTCTCCCCCTTCGGCACCTTCTTCATGGCGCCTTCCACAAGCTCCAGGGCATCTTGGTTGATCAATGCGTACTGCAGCAGTACGGCCCTGTCGCCCTCGCCGAACGTCGCATTAAAAGTTGTACGATAATATTCCGGATCGAAATCCGCGTTCAGAAAGTCGCCGAGCGCGGCGTCCCCGGCCGCCGCGGAAATCTCCCGCGAGAGGTATTCCTCCCGCAGCGCCGCGGCGAACTCCTCCTTCCTCGCCCCGCGCTCGCCGTCCCCCGCCTCCTTCCACGATCGATACCTTTCCGCCAGGGCCGCGCGTCGCTCCTCACTGCCCGTCCACACCGCCGCCGCGTTCGCGTCGTCCAGGAGCGCCGTCCCCCAGGACTCCAGCGACGCGTCGCTCTCCGCGCCGGTCACGATGCCCCGGTAGGCGTCGAAATCGCGCCGCGCCTGCATCCGCGCGTAGACGAGCGGGTTCGCGCGCTCCGCGTACTGCGCCATGCGGTCCACTCCCTCCGCCGTCCGCAGCGACGTGAAGTAGGCGCTCCTCGCGTCATCGAGCGCCTTTTCGGTCGCCAGAAGCGACGACTGGAGGCTCACAATCTCCCTGCGCATGAAATCGGCGTCCTGCCCGTTCTCGAGCACGATGAGCGCCTGGGCGTACTTCTGGTACTCCTCCTCCGCCTTCGCGAGCGCCCCCTTGCGCGTCTCCAGTTCCCCCGAAAGATACGCGATGCTCGTGCGCCAATCGATCCACTCCGGGGATTCCGTGGAAAGTCCATCGGCAGGTTGTTTTCCATTTATCAACGCCAACTGATCGTTTATTCCCTTGATGGCGCCCAGGCTGGCTTCGTAGGCGGTCTTTGCGACGCCCATTGCCGCCTCGGTATCCGCTTTATTCTTTTCGGTATCTGCCGCGCTCTCACGCGGCCCCTCGGCATACGCGTAGTCCAGCACGTCCTTCGCCACGGCGAGGCGGTCCCGCCAGTAATTCCGCTCCCGCTCTGCCAGCGCGTAGTCGAACTCGGCCCTCGTCATCAGGTACGGGTCGTTCTCCCCATCGGTATTGAGCCCGTAGGCGCGCATCACGTTTCTCAAAAATCCGGGCCCCTCAATGCCCGCCATGTTGGCGTCGTGAGCGGCGGTCTCGGCATCGCCCACCAGCTTCGAAAACTGGTCGCGCATCTGTTCCCACCGGTCGATCTCCCGCATGTAGAAGAAGTACGGTGTCTTCTCCGTCTCCGGGCTCGTATCGCCTATTCTGTTGTACCAGGTGATGGTTTCATTATTCGAATTGAAAAAGCCCCGCCACAGCGTCACCGTGTAGCGCTCCACCGCCTGGTCGTTGGGATCGTCGTAGGTAACGCCTTCGAACTTCGCGGTGACCCAGAGCGGAGGATTGCTTTCAGAGATGATCTTCTCCCCCAGGAGCCGCGCCTTGAGCCGGTCCTGCTGCGCCTGCCACGCCGTCCAGTCGGTGACGCCGCTGAAAAGGTCCCCGGTCGCATAGGCGCCCTGTGTCGCGTAGCGCGCCGCCATCTGCGAGAGCCAGGCGATGTTGTCCACGGCCTCGCCGTAGATGCGCGATCCCGTCATCATGGTGTCCGCCAGGCCCGATGACTGGCCTTCCCACTGGCCCTTCATCGTTTCCATGTACGCGGTCAGGTCCTGCTTCGCCTGCTCCAGGTTCTGCGCCAGCTCCTGGTCTCGCTTCTGCCACGCCTCGATCCCGGCGTTGATTTCAGTTTCAAGGTCCTTCTGCCATTCTTTCCTCGCGTCGAAAAGGCGGTTGTACGCGTTCTGCCAGGCCTCCTCGCCGTCCCGGAGCGCCTCCTCGGATCCCTTCTTCCACGAGCTCATCCGCCCGAGGAGGTCCTCCTGGGCCTTCTGCCAGCGCGTGATTCCCTTTTCAAGAAGCTCCCGTATCTGCCGCTCCCAGTCGCTTCCCAGGTTTAAAAAGTCCACGCTCCCTGCGCCTTCGCCCGCCGAAGGCTTCGCGCCCAGTACTTTCTCTTCTTCCTTCGTGATCTCCGCGCGCGTCTCGGCCAGGATCTCGTCGGCGATCGCGGAAGCGCTTTCCGCCTCGCTCTTATACCGGAGCGATTCATGGTCCACCAGGCTGTCCCAGATGATCCTGTTGCGGTGGCTGTAGACCAGGCTGTTCTTCTCCAGCCGGAATTCGTCGCGGAGCTCCCGCTCTATCTTTACAATTTCTGTCTCATAAGATTTTCTGCTAACGGCATCCAGGACATCGCCCTTTGCGCGGAGTGAGTCCAGAAGGCTCCCAAGGGAGCTTTCCCACTGCGCGTTCACCGTCCCGGCGTCGGGGGTGATGTCGGCATCCCAGGCGTCTATCCTCTCCCGGCCCGCGAGTTCCGTCACCGCGTCGTCAGACTTCCCGAGCTCCCCCTTCAGCCACGCGTCGTCGAATCCCAGACGGGTGACGCTTCCCCTGCGCGCGTACCACGACCCGCGTGCCGACGCCTCGGCGGCATCGGCATCCCGTTCCCACAAGGCCCGCGCATCGACCGTCAACGATTCGAGCCTTGATCGGTTCTCATCCGTGTCTCCGGAGGCGCGCAATTCCTTGGCAATCCTGAAATCGGCATCACGCTCCCAGGCGGCGCGCATCTCCTCGCGGCCGTTCTGCATGGCGCGGTTCCAGTCCGCCAGCGTCTCTTCACGCTTTGCGCGCTCGGAATACGCTTCGAAGAGCGAAGCGTCGTCGCGGAACCGGCGAAAGCTCGTATCGGCCCCCGCTGCGGTGACAATAAAAAGTGTTATTATTGAAAGGGCGATATACCCGACACAACCCATGCCCTTCACGCGCACCATATCACCCTCCTGATCGCAGATAATAAGGAGGGAAAAGCGACAGCAACAAAGCTCGTGCGGCTTTGCCCCCCGGGATCAGTACGAGTGTCACGGCCGCGGCATTAAATTTTTTTCCAAGGATTCGGAAAAATTTAGGTGATCGAAAATTTTTCACCCCGATGAAAAAATTTTTTATTTCGGGGCGCCGGGAGTCGTACTCCTCACGAGGAGGCGCACAATGAACAGTTCACCATTTTACATCACATACCGCGGCGGGAGCGTTTCGATAGCACGTCATGCCCGCGCGTTCGCCTGCCTGATTATCGTGCTCGCCTGGGCGGTATCCGCATGCTCCCGTTCATCCTCCGACGAGGCGCGTGTCATCTACGCACGCGGGATCGTACACTACGAAAATAAAGAGCTCGATACCGCCGCGCGCTGTTTCGAGGAGGCCCGCTCCCGGGACGGATATTTTCAGAACGCAGCCGTCATGCTCGCGAAGGCGCGATATTTCATGGGCAAGCGCGCGGAGGCACGCGAGGTACTGGGCGATCTGCTGGCGCGCGATCCATCACATGTCGGGGCGCTCTACTGGAAGGCGCGCACGCTCGTCGCGGACAGTCCCGGCGGGGAGGGCGATAGCGCCGAATCAGAAGCGATGGCGCTTCTCGGGAAGGCGCTGGAAATCGACGGGCACCACATCCAGGCAAGGACGCTTTTGGCGCTGCTCTACGAGAAGAAAAAGATGTACCGGGAAGCGCTCCGCGAGTACAGGGCGGCGCTCCAGGAGGAGGAATCGCTGATATCGGCCAGGGCCAACGCGGGCATCCTGTACCAGCGCCTGGGACTCCGCGACAGGGCCGCTGGCGAGATCGACAGGGCCATCAAGATCGCCCAGGTTGCGGGCATACCGGGTGATAATCTCAATGCCATTAAAAAGGAAATCGAGGCACAATGAAATATCTTACACTCATTATTGCTAGTATGCTTTTCTCATCCTGCGTCACGATCGACATCACCGTCAGGGACGACGCGCGCGGGACCGCACCCAAACACGTGCTCCTGGGCAGCCTCGAGAACCGGGTACTGGACTACAATCACTTCATCGTGGGTAATTTCCGTGATTCCCTCGCCTACGAATTCTTCACGCGGGGCTACACGGTGCGCCACCTTCCGCTTCACGACCAGGGGAAAGACCAGCCCCCACATATCCAGACGGATAGTACAGTAATCCAGGAGATGGCGCAGAAACAGGGAGCGGACCTTGTCATCCAGGGGACCATCTTCGAGGCGCGCTACGGCGACGCCGTGGAGGACCGGACCAGCACGGCCATTACCCTGAACCTCTACAACAAAAACGGCGCGCTCGTGGGGACCGCGCGGTGCATTACCGCGGATACCCTCACCGACGCCGATACCGTTAGGGCTCTGTCGGCGAAACTGGTAAAGGCAATTCATTCAAAGCTTTCCAATGAGTAACAGGCGCGGCGGTACATCTATCTCCCTAATCCTGGCGACCACCCTGGCGCTGATGGCCGCGGCAGGAGCGGCCTTCGCGGAAGAGGCAGTCTCGCCGGCACATATCAAGACGGATACCGGCTCATCCGAATACGCCGTCGACCTGGAGCGGGCCCTGGGCATCGCCATCACCAACAATTTCGACCTGAAGGTCATCAAGGCGCAGAAAGGGATCCAGGACCTCATCATCCGGGAAAGCTGGAGAGATTTCTTCCCAACCCTGTCGATCTCCTATCTTCAGACCGAGGAGAAGCGGAAGCGCGACACCGATTCGCGCCAGCATAAGCTGGGCATCGATTCGAACATCACTGTCTTCGACGGGGGACGGAGGAGCCTGGCGTACGACGCGGCGCGGCTGAAGTCGATCCTGGCCAGGAACGATTACCGCATCGCCCTGAACAATTTCATCGACGGCGTATCCAAGGCCTATTTCCAGATCCTCCAGTCGCGCGAAACCGTGAAGATCCACGCCAAGACGCTGGAGAACAGCGCCATGCAGCTCACGTTCATCAAAAAGGAACTGGAGTTGGGTGAAGCCACGAAGCTCGACGCCCTCGCCATCGAGGCGAAGGTGAAGGAAGTGGAACTGAACCTGGAAAAGGCCAGGGACGATTACGTACAGACTGTGAGCCGGTTCAAGCTGCTCCTCAAGGTCGAGAGCCGCGCGCCGCTGGAAGTCACGGGCGATATCGAGCGGGATTTCATTTTCCATCCGCCTGGAAACCGAATCGACGAGGACCTGCTGGTGTCACTGGCGCTGAAAAACCGCAAGGAAGTAGAAAGCGCCAGCCTCGAATACCGCATCGCGAAAGCGACCCTGCGGATCAGCGAGCGGTATTATTACCCGAAACTGGGCTTCGGGATCAACTACTCCCAGACCGACGACGATTTTTTCCCCCGCGAAAAAGGATGGGGGGTCAACCTGCAGATATCTTCCATGCTTTGGGGGAACTCGGGCGCCGTTAACGCGGGCTACACGGAAAGCGGCAACGGGAACAGCAAGGCCCTGTCCAACAGCGACTCGGTGAACATTCTGGATTCCCTCTCGTACCGGCGTTCCATACTCGAAAGCACCATCAACTATAAATCGGCGGGCGAAAAAAAGAAGACCATACGCCAGCAGATCGCCCTGGAAGTGAGCGCCCTCGCCGCCGCCGTGGGCAATTCATGGAAGATGATCGAAATAGCGAAGAAGCAGCTTGAACTCTACGATTCCTTCCTGGTAATAGAGCGCCTCAAGGCGAACATGGGGGAGTCCCGCCGTTATGACCTGGTCAAGAAGGAACTGGAGCGCGGCGAAGCGGCCATCTCCCACCTGAACTCTCTGGTCTCGTACCTCGTGGCGTCGTCGTCGCTGGAGCTGGCGGCGGGGGTCGATATCGGATTTTTCAAACTCACCAGCATGAAATCACGGAGGAAACATGAATAAACACCGGCTGGCATCGCTGAAAGAATTTTTCAATCGCGGAGCATCACGGGTCCCTCGCGGGAAGAAGCCCTTTCTCATACTCGTCCTGTCCGTCCTGGTTGTCTTGGTACTATTCCAGGCGGGGAAAGGGCTCTACCGCCGCTTCGGGCCGGCAGCGGTGGCAGAAAACAACGCCGGCGATCCCACCCGGATCGGGGAAGCGGTGGGATATTACCGGGTAGAACCGCGGGATGTCGTGGAGTCGATCGACATCCTGGGGCAGATCGTCTTCTTTGAAAAGGTGAATGTCTCGTCAAAGGTGAGCGGCAGGCTCGATAAAATTTACGTCAAGGAGGGAACGCGCGTCCACAAGGGACAGCTCATCGCCGAGATCGAGCGGCTGTCGCTCCAGCTTTCCCTCAAGGAACAGCAGGCGGAGCTCGACATCGCGATGAAATCCTTCGATCTCGCCAGGGCCAAGTATGAAAACGCATTCAAGTCGATAGAAATAAAATTCGCCCAGATCCGCAAGGCCCGCGCGGAAGTGTATGATAAAAAAATCGCCTTCGACAACATGACCCGCACGCTCAACAACAAGGCCGTGCTTTTCAAGGCCGGCGGCATCAGCGAAAGCGATTACGAGGCCGTCAAGGCCCAGCATACGAGCTACCACACCCGCTACGTCAACGCGAATTCCGACCTGGAAATCCAGGAAGTGGGCTTTCGCGATATCGACATCACTTCATCGGGATACACGCTTCCCAAATCGCAGAGCGAGAAGGTGAAGCTCTACCAGACAATAAACACGAAGATGGAAAAAGCGGAGCTGGAGGCCGCGCGATCGAAGATCCGCCAGGTCGAACAGAGCATCCAGTCCACCCGCATCCTGATCACCGAGACCTGGATCCGCTCGCCCCTCACGGGCGTCGTGGCGGTCAAGAACATGGAGGCCGGCGAGATTGTGAAAAACGATTCGGTCATCGCCACGGTGATGGACATCTCGAAAGTGTTCCTGTCGCTCAACATCAGCGAAAAGGACTCGAAGGCCATAAAGGAAGGCCAGGAGGTGAGCTTCACCGCCGACGCCTTCAGCGGCGAGACGTTCAACGGCCGCGTGGCGCGGATCACCCCCGTCTTCGACGTGAAGACCAGGACCTTCGAAATCAAGGCCCTGGTACCAAACCCCGGCATGCGCCTCATGCCCGGCATGTTCGCCCGGGCGAAGATCATCACCGGGAAAAAGTCCGGAGCGCTGCTCGTACCGCTGTCGTCGCTCATCACGAAAGAGACCGCGGCGGGCGAAGTATATCTGGCAAAGAAAGGCATCGTCTTTAAACAGAAAATCGAGCTCGGCGGCGAATACGAGGGAGGCATTGAGGCCGTCAAGGGCCTCCAGGGGGGCGATATCATCGTGTCGAAGGGAATAAACCTGGTGTATCCCGACATGAAAGTTGAAAAGTAGAGTTGCCGTGAAGCATGCCTGTCATTCCGGCTGAAACGAAGCGGAATGCCGGAATCTCTCTTATTCAAAACGACTGGATTCCCGCATGCGCGGGAATGACATTATGAAAACGGATATAGATGGAAAGAAATACTTTCATAAGCATTTTTATACGGCGCAGGGTCACCACATCGATGATATATCTCGGCGTGTGCCTCGTGGGGCTGATATCGCTCTTCAAGCTGCCGGTGCAGCTTTTGCCGAACATCGAGTTTCCCACGCTCACCATCATCACCCCCTACCCCAATGCCTCGCCCTCGGAAATTGAACAACTGATCACCCGGCGCATCGAGGAGGCGGCGGGCTCCGTAGGCGGCGTGCGGGACCTGCGCTCGGAATCGCTGGAGGGACTGAGCCTCGTGACGGCGCGCTTCAACTGGGGCACCTCGATGGACTACGCCCTGATCGAGACCAAGGAGAAGGTGGACATGATGAAGGGACAGCTCCCCGAGGACGCGGGGAAATCCCTGGTCGTGAAGTTCGATCCCGTGTCGGATCCGGTGATGATCTACGCCCTGGAGGCGAAGACCGTCGATTTTAAAAAACTCCGCCACCGCGTCGAGCGCGAACTACTGCCCTTTCTCGAGAGGGCCGACGGCGTCGCGATGGTGGACCTCTACGGCGGGTTCCGCCGCCAGATCAACGTGAACCTCGACGGGGCGTCCCTGGTGTCCCACGGCATGTCGTTCCCTGAAATAATCGATGGGATTAGCGCGGCGAACTACAATTTCCCGGCGGGCTCGCTCGAAAAAGGGAACAAGGAATACACGGTGCGCACTATCGGCGAATTCGCCCGCGTCTCCGACATACATGAAGTGGTAGTGGGCCGCAACGACGCGGGCGTGCCCGTCTACCTGGGCGGCATGGGTACCGTCGAGGACGGGTACCGGGAAAGGAAAAGCATCATCCGGCTCGACGGCAGGGAGGCCGTGGGGCTTCTTATAAGAAAAGAACCGGGGAAAAACACGATCGAGACCGCGGCTCATGTGGAAGAGCGGGTGAGGGATCTGCGGAAAAAGTATGGCAATGAACTCTCGATACGGAAAATCTACGACCAGTCCGATTTCATCCGCGGCTCCGTCGACAACGTGCGGAACGCTGGTGTCATCGGCGCGCTCTGCGCCCTCGCGGTCCTCTGGTTCTTCCTGGGAAGCGGCCGTTCGGCGCTGATCATCGCCGCGTCGATCCCGATCTCGGTCCTGGGAACTTTTGCGCTGATGTATTTCCACGGCATGTCGCTCAACATGATGTCCCTCGGGGGGCTCGCCCTGGGGATAGGCATGATGGTCGACTCGGGGATCGTGGTACTCGAATCGGTGGAGGAGAAAAAGAAGCTCTTTCCTAATGCAAGGGGCGATGAACTGATCAGGCTCATCACGGAAGGGATTACGGAAGTCCGCACCTCGGTGATCGCCTCCGCCATAACGTCCCTGGTGGTCTTTCTCCCGATTCTCTTTTTGTCGGGAATAAGCGGCGCGCTCTTCGGGGAACTGGCCCTGACCATCTCCTTCTCGAATATCTGCACGCTCGTCACCTCGCTCTCCCTGGTCCCGATGCTGGCGGGTCTTCCCGAGACGGCCCCGGGAAAAGTCCGGGGGAAACTTCACGCCGCGGTGAAACGGTTTCACGGTAACGCCGTTGACGCAATCGACGGCCTCATGGACCGGCTCTCTTCCTTCTATGAGTCACTGCTTGAAAAATCGATCGCTCACAGAAAGAAGCTCCTGTCCGCCGGGGCGCTCATCGTCCTCCTCGGCGTCATCGCGACGGGGCTCCTCGACAGCGAGCTCATGCCGAAGGTTGATTCCGGGGAATTTTCTATCGAACTCACCGCCGCGCGCGGCACGCCCCTGGAGGAAACCTCCGCCCTGTGCCGGGACATCGAATCGGCCGTACTGAAAAGTGACCACGTAAAGCACGTCTACGTGAAAATCGGGTCCGATCCCGAAGACTCCATATCCGAAAGGCTCTCCGGAAAACAGTCGAACAACGCCCTGATCCGGGTCATACTGAAGGCGGAGAACCGCCCCCATATAAAAGATATCATCGAGGAGCTCAAATCGCACATCCGCACCGGTGAGCTCGTCAGGATGGAGTACCGTCTCAAGGAAGACGTCGTCGAGTCGGTACTTACCTCGCAGACGAGCCCCCTGGCGCTGGAACTGTACGGGCGCGACCTGGAAGTGCTCAAAACCGACGGCGTTGAACTGAAAAAGCTGTTGCTGGCGGTCCCGGGCCTGCAGTCCATTGAATCGAACCTGGACCGGGGCAACCCGGAGCTTCGCGTCATCGTCGACCGGGCCAGGATGTACTCGCTGGGCGTCACGATCGCCTCCGTCGCCTCGACCCTCAAGGCCGCGGTCTTCGGCGAGGTCGCCACCTCGTTCCGGGACGGCGACGACGAAATCGACGTACGGGTGCGCCTCGGCGAGGAGGGACGACGGGGCCGCGACGCCCTCGATGCGGTGCACGTGAAATCGGAATCGGGGCAGATGCTGCCCATCGGAAAATTCACTGACCTAGTCGAGGGATTCGGCACCGCGCGGATCGTGCGGAGCAACCAGAGCCGCGTGAACATCATCACCGCCGGGATAGAAGGAAACAGGGCGCGCGCCCTGGAAAAATCGAAAGAACTCATGGAGCGGTTCGCCGCGTCACGGGGTATGGAAGCGCGGATGGTGGGCGAATTTGACGAAATACGAAAAGCCCTCCCGGAAATGATCTTCGCCCTGATTCTGGCGATTGTGCTGGTCTACATGGTCCTCGCGTCGCAGTTCCAGTCGTTCCTGGGACCGCTGGTCATCATGTGCTCCATCCCCCTCACCCTTCTCGGCATTTCGGGCGCACTGCTCGTCATGGGGAAGTCGCTCAACATCAATTCCGGCATCGGCATCATCCTCCTTTCCGGCACCGTGGTGAACAACGCCATCGTCCTGATCGATTATATCGGCCAGAGGATAAAAGAGGGGGATGATATCCGCGCCTCGGTCATGGCCTCGTGCCGCCGGCGCATCAGGCCCATCATGATGACCACGCTGACGACGGTCCTCGGCATGCTCCCGCTGGCGATGGGCCTCGGCGAGGGCGCCGAGCTCCAGCAGCCGCTGGCCGTCGCGACGATAGGGGGCCTCGCGCTCTCGACGTTCCTCACCCTGATATTCATCCCGGCGATTTATTATTTCGTTACGTTGAAGCGCGGGGCCGCGGGCGTGCCATGAAATATTTCCTGGAAAACCGGATAACGGCTTACATGCTCTTCGCGGGGTGCCTCATCTTCGGCATCATCGGCCTTGCCAGGCTCCCCCTCGCGCTGATGCCCCAGGTGAACTATCCCGGCCTCACCGTCATCGTCGAGTATCCCGGCATCACGCCCGACAAAATCGAGACCATCATCACGAAGCCGATTGAGCAGATAATTCGAACGGTACCGGGGATCGAGAGCATTCAGTCCGTCTCCGAGGAAGGTAAGTCGCACATCAACGTCAATTTTCATATCGACACCGATATCAAAATCGCCGCGCTCAAGGTCCGCGAAAAAATCGGCCTCCTGCGCTCCTCTTTCCCAAGGGCGGTCCAGGAACCGATGGTCATCCGCTACGATCCCTCCGACCGGCCCGCCGTCATCGCCTCGGTGGAGCGCATTCCCGATACAAAGGCGACGCTGACGGACATCCGTGAATACGCCGAGAGGGTAATCAAGCCACGCCTCCAGCGGATCGAGAGCGTGTCCGAGATTTTCGTTGCGGGAGGGCTGCAGAGGGAGATTCACGTCACCGTCGACTCAGGAAAGTTTTCGTCCCGTTCCCTGGATTTCGACCGGCTCTTCAAGGTCCTCCAGGAAGGCGGCATCTCACTCCCGGCCGGCCTTGTGATGATAGGCGGCAGGGACTACCAGGTGCGCACCCCC
>JAGODF010000414.1 GCA_017998375.1 Spirochaetota bacterium | reverse complement strand
CTCCGTGATGGGCGAGACCCCGTGATAGTGGAAATCAATCCTGCCGGCGATGAACCGCGCGGTGTCGTCGAAGTCCTCTTCGTCCTCAACCTTTGCCGGGACACGGATATCCACGGTTCCGCTTTTCACGTCGACTATCCGCACTTCTATGTTAAAGTCGCCGAATCTGCTCACGGACCCGAGTGTGACCTTGTCCACGGATAGCATCCTCCCCACCCGGAGCGCTTCCCCGTCATCGAGCTTTTTCGCGCCGCGCGGGCCGCGATGCCTGCCGAGGAAATCGATGTTATTGCGCTCGAGCAGGGTGAAAAGCTCGTTTTCAAACAACCTGCCCATTACCATTTCCGAAAACGCCCTGCCGAACTCTGGCGGGCAGTTGTTGGACTCGAAATTCATCACAGCGATGCGGAGCTTCCGTGCGGAGGCCGCGTCCTGGGCATGCAGTGTGTTAACTGATACCGCAAGAAATGTCAGGATACCAATGCACCACATATGAGAAGGAGGTAATCGCATCTTAAGGCTTTTTCTATTCGACTTTAATAATGTAATTCACCGCCGCGTTTACAGGACGAGTTTCATTACCTCCTGACCAACCGGTTGCGGAAGGACTCCCTTCCCTCGCAGACCCTGGCTGTGATTCACCATTATCGGCATTATTATCATCCCCTGCTTTTAATTGACCAATCGCATAATATCCCGGAAAGGGAGGATGATTATGACTGCAAAAAATATCATCCTGAAAACTCCCTACCCTGTCCCCGACAATCGAACCATCGTCATTGACGCGCTGCGCCGCATCCGGATCGCTGAAAGCGCCGCTCCTCCCATGATTCACGCCCCTGAGGAACAGGCCCCGCAGATCGGGGAGATTGAAGGTGGTGACACCGTTGCCGTCCCCCCAGAGGGTTCCTATCACCGCGAAGAGCTCCGGAAATGCGGACCTTCCGAGCTCCCTTCCATCGCACAGCAGCCATCCATCAGGAAGATAATCGGCTTTGCCCGCAAACGGTAGAATCGTTCCAAGCGGTACTGCCCGTACGTCCCTACGCAAGCGGTCGACCTGGTCATGCAGCACACTGAAGTTCTCATTGATCCTCTCCGCCGAGATGACATCGCCCGGCTGGAACACGTTGGGGATCCGCATGTCATCGGCAAATACCGCGAATCCCGTGAACACAAGCAGCGCCGCGAAGGCCGCGGGTCTCCACCTGCCGGAAAGAACGCTCCTCGCGTGGAAGGCCAGCCTGTCTGTAATGCGAAACCAGTTTCCCATCGCCCACCTCCCAATGAACCATGATGTATCCCCGGACGCCGCCTCGCCGGCCACACGGACATCGCGCCGCGTATACCGCCCCGGCGCCGATTTCCGGCTGCAATATGATACGCAACACGTCAGTTAACAAAAAGCACGGGAAAGAAGCGCGTTTACGTCCGCCGGTTGTGCCCGGCTACGTTATTTTTTTTGCATATTACACACGGCGGGAGGAGGTGTCAAGAAAAACGTGGAAATAAATACACCATTTATTATTCAAATCCGTCGGGTCGGTTTGTACAGGCGCGATGTAACCCTTTTATATCGATGAAGCCCTTTCCGTCAGAGAAAAAAATCGCCGAGTGGACGCGCTCCGCAAATTCAAAACTCACCGAGCATCCGAACTTCCGGTTCGAGCATCACGCTGAATTTTTTGTCCACGGTTTCCCGCACGTGGCCGATGAGGCGGAAGATATCGCCCGCCGTGGCGTTGCCCGCGTTGACGATGAAGTTGGTGTGCTTGTCGGACACCATGGCGCCGCCGACGCGATAGCCCCGCAGGCCGGCGTCATTGACAAGCTTCCACGAGGCGTGTCCCTCCGGGTTCTTGAAGACCGATCCCGCGGAGGGATACTCCAACGGGTGCTTCTGCTCGCGGTCGAGGATGATTTCGCCGATTACGCGACGAGTTTTTTCGGGGTCGTCGGCGCTGCGAAGGCGGAAGAGCGCGCCAAGAAAAATGGCGCCCGGCTCCACGGCGAGGTCGCGGTAGCGTACCATCTCCGGGGTGATGTCGCGCTCGACGACGGTATTGTCCCCGGAAATCAATCTCACCCGCGCCAGGATATCGGAAAACCAGCCCATCGATGTGCCGGCATTCATGGCGATGCCCCCGCCTATACAGCCCGGGAGGCCCGCCATGAACTCCATGCCCTCGAGCCCCGCGGCGAGCGCGAAGTCGATGAACTCCTTCTTGCCGGCGCGCGCGTCCGTGTAGAGAACACCGTCGCCCTCCGCCCGGATCCCGCCGCGGAAACCCGTCCCGTCGCACACGCGCGCCACGATGCCGCGCACTCCCGCGTCCGACACCAGCAGGTTCGATCCTCCGCCGATGACGGTGAACGGGATGCCGCCTTCGCGCGCCTGCGCGCGCACTTCCGCGAGGCACGCGGGGTCCGTCGGCGTGAAGAAAACATCGGCGGGTCCGCCCACGCGGAAGGTGGTGTGCAGGGACATCGGCTCGCCGGTCCTCACCTCGCCGAGCGTCTTCAGCGATTGCAGAATTTCCGTGTTCATCGTTACCATATCAACCCCGCCGACCCAGAGAATCGAACCGGCGAGCGTTGTAAATAAAAATTTCCCGAATCAGAACCAAAGCGCTACTTTCACCAGACACCCGAATTCGTGAAAAAGCGGATTCGCGATAGCGCTCGTTGTCATACCCGGTCCCCCGTCATCTCCTGCGCTGCATCTGTTTTCCGCTGCCAAGGACAAAATCCGCTACGAGATCCGCCGCAGTTTCCGCGCCGGTCGAGTTCAGGTGCAGGAGGTCCGTGAGCACCGAGAAACCGTTGTCGCGGGAGATGTCATCGAAGCTTTTCCCCAGCAGGAAGCGCTTCACCAGGGCGAAATACATGGGCACCTCGGCGCCGTTGTCGTACAGGACCTTCGGGCGCAGGCCGGAGCGTGAAATG
>JAGODF010000413.1 GCA_017998375.1 Spirochaetota bacterium | reverse complement strand
GGGCTGCGTTCTCATGGCGGCGCACAACAAGAACATCGTGAAGGACTACATGCACCCCGTATGGATGACGGCGCTCGGCTGGGTCATCGTCGTCTTCACCGCGTGGATGGGCTTCAACTCCTTCGCCGGGATCATGAAGCTGTTCCAGTAGGAAGAAGAAAGGTATTTATGAAGGAGGCGGTGTCCGCGTGAATGAGAAGAAGTATCCGAGACTGCTGACGGCGGGCGACGGCTGCGTGGTCGTTGAATTCGGCGACGTCATCGATATGGAAATAAACTCGCGCGTCGCCTCGCTCGCCGCGGCGGTACGGAAGGCGGAATTCCCCGGGTTTCTGGATACCGTCCCGACGTACCGCTCGCTGGCAGTCTATTTCAATCCGGTCACGACCGATGTCGACGCTCTCTACTCGAAACTCGGGAAGATGGCCTCGGCGCTGGGAACAGGTAAAGGAAGCGAATCGCGCCGGGTCATCGTCGTGCCCTCCCTCTACGGCGGAGAGCATGGTCCCGATCTGGCGGACGTCGCGGAGCACACCGGCCTGACGCCGGAAGAGGTCGTCAAGCGGCACACGGCGAACGACTGCTACTGCTATATGCTCGGCTTTACTCCGGGCTTCGCCTACCTCGGCGGAATGGACCCGTCGCTTGAAACGCCGCGGCTGAAGAATCCTCGGGAGCTCATCCCTGCGGGTTCCGTGGGCATCGCAGGCAAACAGACGGGAATCTACTCGATTTCAAGCCCGGGAGGGTGGCGGCTGATCGGCCGCACGCCGATGCGGATGTTCGACCCCGACCGGAATCCCGCCATCTTCCTGGAGGCGGGGATGTGGGTGCGCTTCCGTGCGGTCGGCAAGGCCGAGTTCGACGAAATAGAAGCGGCCACGGCGGCAAGAACATACCGGCCGGAAATACTGGAAGAGGTCTCGCCCCGGCTGGTCGGGGCCGGGGAGGTGTTGTGATTATGGCAGCTCTTGCTTTTTCGGTACAGATGCCCGGGATGCTTACCACGGTTCAGGACTCCGGACGATGGAGCTACCAGGGGAAGGGAATGCCGGTGGCGGGGGCCATGGATATGCAGTCGTTCGCGCTCGGCAACATCCTCGTAGGCAACGACGAAAACGCCGCCGCTCTCGAAGTCACCCTGCTGGGACCCACCCTCTCCGTAACGGAGGGGGAAGGGGTTGCCGCCGTCACGGGCGCGGAGCTCGGTTTCACCGTGAACGGCGAGCCCATCGCGAACTGGACTGTTGTGACAATACGCGAGGGAGACATTCTCTCCTTCGCCGGTCCGCGCTCCGGGTGCAGGGCGTACCTCTGCGTCTCCGGAGGAATCGACGTCCCAATGGTCATGGAGAGCCGGTCCACCTATACGCGCGCCAAGGTGGGCGGCCTGGAAGGGCGCGCCCTCAAAAAGGGCGATGCGGTGCGCTGCGGCGAACCGGCGCCCCTCTGGAATCGATGCGAAGGGTTGGTTTGTCCCGAAAAACTGCGTCCTCTCCGCGATCCCGCAGCCCCGCTGCGCGTCATTCCCGGTCCTCAGGATGATCTGTTCACCGAGAAGGGGCTTGCCTCTTTCTACGGCACGGAGTATGCCATCTCCAACAGCGCCGACCGGATGGGGTATAGGATGGACGGCGAACCGATAGAGCATACCGGGGCTGCCGACATCATATCCGACCCCATTCCCTTGGGAGCCGTGCAGGTCCCCGGCCACGGACAGCCTATCGTCATGCTGGCCGACCGGCAGACGACAGGAGGGTACACGAAGATAGGCGTCGTGTGCTCGCTCGACGTTGCCGCGCTTTCGCAGCGTCTTCCCGGAGCGAAGGTGCGCTTTTCGAAAATTGCAGTAAAGGACGCCGTCGACCTTGTGCGTGCAGAGGCGCGGACGAGGGACGAGCTGAGGAAACTCAGAGCGGCGTGGCGCTCAAGCGCGCGCGTATCCTCTGCGCCCGTACCGGAAGCCGTCGCGCCGACCAGCGGCGAGGCGATCCTCCGCGTCGACGGAAAGGAACACGTGATCTCCTGGGAGGAGATCGGGGAGGTGGAATGATGTTCAAAATTGACCTGAACAGCGACCTCGGCGAGAGCTTCGGGCCGTGGCGCATGGGAATGGATCGCGAAGTGATGGAGCACGTCAGCTCCGCAAACGTGGCGTGCGGTTTCCACGCGGGCGATCCCGAAGTGATGATCCGCACGGTGCAGGCGGCCAAAGAGGCCTCCGTCGCCGTGGGAGCGCACCCCGGACACCCCGACCTTCAGGGGTTCGGACGGCGGACGATGGGATGTACCCCTGATGAAGTGTACGCATTCACGCTCTACCAGATCGGCGCGATCCAGGCGGTCTGCACCGCGCAGGGAGTGCGACTCGAACATGTGAAGGCGCACGGGGCGCTCTACAACCAGGCTGCGAAGGACCTGGCGATGGCGAAGGCTATCGCGCGCGCCACTCGCGACGCGGGCGGTAATCTTATCCTTCTTGGTTTGGCCAACTCGCTCTTCGAGCAGGCTGCCGCAGACGAAGGCGTGCTCTACGCAGCCGAGGCGTTCGCCGACAGAGGGTATATGGACGACGGCAGCCTCGTGCCGCGCAGCAAACCGGGCGCCTTTATCCACGATCCGGACGAAGCCGCCATGCGGATGGTCCGGCTTGTGAAAGAGGGCGTCGTCCGCTCCGCGGAGGGGAACGACATCAAGCTGAAGGCGCATTCGGTTTGCCTGCACGGGGATAACCCCTCGGCGGTGGAGCTTGCCCGTCATATCAGGAAGACGCTTCAGGACAACGGCGTCGTCATCAGTACGATTCGGGAGGTGCTTGAAGGATGAAAGCGTCCGATTATGCGAATAGCTCGCCCCGCGAGGTGCGCCAACTGATCCGTGAAGGGAAGTGGACACTTCCCACGCCGGGAATGTGCAAGGGACACGTGCAGGGAAACCTTGTCGTCCTGCCG
>JAGODF010000083.1 GCA_017998375.1 Spirochaetota bacterium | reverse complement strand
AATTTCACCGACTTTATTTTGATATCGGCGTTCTGCGAGACGGGGCGCCGCGCCTTCACCGTGATCTTCGCCTCCGCGGCGATATCGGATTTGACGGATATGACGGCGCTCCTCGCGAGCCTCCGGAGGCCCCCCGTGAGCCCGGCGGAGTCGTCGTCGAACTTCTTCAGCTCGTACTTCGCGCGGAGCCGCTCGTCGGCGCCGAGGTAGGTGGTAAACTCCGTGCCCGGATTCACGAGCTCCATCCTGCCGCGCCCCACGAAGTCGTCGTCGCGGTAGATGTTCGTGTTGCCGGCGAGGAGCACCAGCTGCGATGTGTTGACCGCCTTCGCGCGCATGAACGCCGGCTCCATGAGCTCAGGCACGAGGATGTAGTCGAGCGAAGCGCCGAACTCCTCTTCCGAGATGAGTACCAGGTGCGGATTACCGTCGGGCGGGATGTTCGCCTTCCCCGGGGCTATGTAGGTCACCGAGGGGCCGCCGCCGGGCGCGATCACGGCTGTCGCCCGCTGCGCCTCCATCGGCTCGGGCGCGGCGGCGGATTCCTGGGCCATTACGGCGTCCATCTCCTCTTCCTCGGGAGCCATGTCCGCCTTCATTTTCATCGCGCGCCTCGGCGACGGAGCGACAAGGCCGGCGGGCATGACCGGCCGCAGGAAATCGACATAGGACGGGGAAAGCTCCGGCGGGTTCGCCCCCGAGCCCGGGCTGGCGGTGCTCAGCTTCAGGGTAACCTCGTCCCACGACTCGCCCGTGTTCTGCATGACCGCGGCCTTGTATTCCAGCCGGATTTTCCCGGCGGCGCTTCCGTACCGGACGTCATAGCCGCTTTGCCAGCCGGCGTTGTAAATGACGTACGCGATCTCGAAGGTGAAGTCGCCGGGCGACGAAACCTCCACGCGGACAAGCGCCGATTTCCCTTCCAGTATCCGCGGGCTTTCCATTTGCTGCCACCTGCTGTTCAGCTTTGCCAGTTCCTCGTCGGCAAGACGGAGGGCGATGAGTTTTTCCTCCAGAGTTTTCGTGAGGCCGGCGATGGAATCGAAGTAGAAATTCATGATGGCGCCGCCTTCCTCCACGGTGATGCGCTTGCGCGCGATGGTCTTCGAGAGGTCGTCGTGACCCGCGGCGGCGGTCTGCTTCAGGAAGGCGATCCGCTCGGCCAGCAGGTTCTTCTCGTTCTCCAGGGCGAGCCGCCGGTCCTGCGCGGCGATGATCGATTCGCGGAGCTCGCGCCTTTCCCCGTCCAGCGGCACGCCCCGGAACTCGCGCTGGAGCTCCACGCCGCCTATCTTCACGGCCGCGCTCCCCCGCCCTCCGGCGCGGAAGCTGTACTCGTCCAGCGCCGCCGGCAACCCGCCTATGAATATCTCGGTGACGTCGGCGGCGAGCTCCGCCTTCGCGGTCCTGGTGACGAAGGCCCGGTCGGTGTAGACGGTGACGGCGGTGATGGTCGATAGCGGCTGGATGCGTGACATGGCCCCTCCTGTGGCGCCGTACGGCCGGCGGTCCTGAAATAGTTTGGCGGATACGACAACCGGCAAGGCGCGCGTCATGCGCGATATTCCGCCGGACCCATGTATCCTGCCCGATCCTGGAAAATATTCAAGAAAAAAATCCGCCCGGATTCCATGGGTATGGAAACAGGGTGAAGAATAGTGCTCCGGCGCGCGGAAAATATGGTTTGCAATACCGGATGCTGCGGGTATAGTGTTGAGCAGCGGTAACGCATCCGATGGTATCAGGAATGGGAAAGCATTTTCGTATATCGCTGTACGCATGCGCGCTCCTGCTCGCGGCCGCGGTCCACGCGGTTGACGGAGGCTCTCCGGCCTTCGGCGGCGCGGTGCGTATCAACGCGGGTATCTACGACAATCACCCCAAGCTGTACCTGGACGGGAACGGCAAGCCCGGGGGCATATTCGTCGATATCATGAACGCGATCGCGCGGGAAGAGGGCTGGTCCGTGAACTATGTTTTCGACGAGTGGGCGGACAACCTGGCACGGCTCGAGAAAGGGGAGATAGACATCCTCCTGGACGTTTCGTATTCCGAGGAGCGCGCCGCGAAATTTCTCTTCAACCATGTTCCCATTATCGATTCCTGGCTGCAGGTGTTCTGCCGGAACTGCGCGGGCGTATCGTCCATATCCGACCTGGACGGCAAAAGCATCGCCGTGCTGAAGGGCGGCGTCCAGGAGCGCTTTCTCGCGTCGGAGCTGAAGCGCCAGTTCAACATCGACTACTCCGTCCTGACATTCCCCGACTACGCGGGGACCGTGAACGCGCTGAATTCCGGGAAGGCCGACGTGATAGTGGCCAGCAGGTTTTTTTTCCATTCCAAACTCAGGGACGATGACATCAAACCCACGGCGATCGTGTTCAGGCCCGACGCCGTCCATTTCGCGTTCCGCAGAAACATCGACCCGGGAATCGTCAAGGCGGTGGACAGGCACATCGCCGGCATGAAGAACGAACCGGGCTCCGTCTATTACAGGTCGCTGGACCGGCAGCTCGGATTGAGGCCGCGGGTGGTACTACCGCGTTACGTGAAATGGATATTCGGCGCCGTTACCGCGTTCCTCGCGCTGGCGCTGGTTGTATCGTACCTCCTGCGCGTGCAGGTGCGCAGGAGGACCGCGGAGCTGCGGCGGGCCAACGAGGAACTGAAGGCGGCCATGGAGGACGCGGTCAACAGGGAACGCCTCCACGTCATGGGCCAGATGGCGGGCGGTATCGCCCACGACTTCAACAACATACTCGTGCCCGTTTCCGGGTTCCTGGACATGCTCCTCGGCGATCCCGCTTCACTGGAAGACCGGGAAAGGGTGAGGAAAATCCTTTCAAGCATGAAGGAGGCGGTGAGCGACGGCGCGGAGATTGTGATGCGCATGCGCGATTTCTACCGGGCGAGGGAGTCGCGGAAAAACTTCGAACCGGTCGACCTGAACGCGCTGGCGGATAACGTGCTCCTCCTCACGAAGCCGAAATGGAAAAGGCCCGGCGGTTCCGCGGTCATCACCGTCAAAAAAATTTTTGCACCGGGCTGCGTGCTCCTCGTCGACAGGGCCGAATTCCGGGAGATGCTTATCAACCTCATCTTCAACGCCGTGGACGCCATGCCGGGGGGCGGCACTCTCTCCCTGGCAACGGAAGCCGCCGCGGATGCGGTGCGCGTCATCGTGAAGGACACGGGAACCGGAATGACCGACGAGGTGCGGGAGCGCTGCACCAGCCCCTTCTACAGCACCAAGGGCGATAAAGGCACCGGACTTGGCCTTGCGATGGTGCAGGAAACCGTGTTGCGCCACGGCGGATCACTCGTCATACGGAGCGCCCCCGGTGAAGGAAGCGCCTTCATTATCAGCCTGCCAAGAAATGTAAACGGCGGTGACGGTGTGTCGGGGTGATATCGCGGCCGCCCGGCACCCGGTTCACGCGACCTCCCGAAGGTCGATTTCTGATTGAAAATTTATTCGCGATGTGATATATTAGAATTGTTGTAATTCTCGTGTGTTGCATCGGGGTTAAGGGGCGAAGCCCCTTACAAAGCCTCCTGCAGGAGCCCCTTGCAGAGTGCGAGACCCCGGTTTCGCATCGAATCTATTATTATCGATTAATATAGTGCGGTGTGTATAGTATGATAGTTGTACAATAAGAAATGCGGCCGGCGTATGGCGCAGTACCCGCGTTGATATATGTGATACCGGAGCGATGGAATGAAAAAGTGGAAGCTTCATGGCAGGATGATGTCGATGTTGGTCGCGTGTGCGTGCACTTGTGCGTATTTCGGCGCAGGGAACGGTATCGCGCAGACCGATGCACCGGCGCAATCCGATCTGAATCAGAAAAAATCTGAAGCAGTGCAGAAATCGGAAGCGGTTCCCTCGGGAGGAGCCGCGGGCGGCGGAAACGAAATGCAGGCAGGCGGTGATGATGGCCGACTTGGAGTGCTGCAGACCACCCGGAATCCCATCGAGGCGGGCATTAACGCCCGGTCGATCACGGCACGCAGCTTCATCGACTACGTGCAGGCGGACTTCTCCGGTGGAGTGTTTTTTCCCGTGGGGGACCTGGCGGACGGGATGGAGTACGGGTATAATTTCGGCATAAACGTGCGGGCGCCCTTCACGCACCTGGTGCTTCCGTCGCAGCTGGGTGAAAGGACGGCGAGGATGTTCAGGAACTTCGACGTGGGCCTGCATTTCTCGTATCTTACTGGAACGAGCTCGGAGAATTCATCCGATACCATAACCTTCGCGCCGATGCTCCTGGACGTGTTCTACAATCTCCCCTTCGACACGGGGAGGTTCAAGGTGTACGCTTACGCCGGAATGGGCGTCAGCCTGGCCAGCACGGTCGTGGTGAGGAACTCCGGCAGCGTTCACGAGCAGTCCTTCGATTTCACGATTCGCCCGGGAATCGGCGCCGAGTATTTTTTCACCGGCAGGGTATACGCCAGGCTCAACGCGGGATACTTTGTCGCCTTCGAATCGTACACCGGAATGGGGCTCATCACCTCCCTGGGCGTGGGGTACCTGTTCTGAAACAGTTGAAACCATGAGAAAAAATGGATTTTTGCATTTCGTTTCTATCGCGGTAATATTCGTCCTGGCACAGTGTTCCGGGAAGACTGTGGAGGTGTTTTTAGGGAAGGGTGATAGCGGTGCGAGATTTGCCGCGGATTGCGTATTTTCATGGACGGAAAGCGCAGCAAATCCGCTTTTTGGCGGCAGCAGTAACAGTGTAGACAGGGCGTATTACCCCTTTGTACTAAAAATCGGTTCAACGTATCATATTTGGTACGGTGATGGTGACGGGACACGACATGCCGCGAGTCAGTATCATGATTTCAGGGATATTGCTCATCCCGCGCCGGAGATAACTGTTGGAGGAGTAACTCCAATTTCAGGTCTGGGGTACTTATACATGTATCACCCCTATGTTCTCCATAGTTCCACAGGCTGGACTGTTAACGGCAGTTATTATAGCGATCCATTCCTCATGTATATCACTCCGGGTTTTAATTCCGTTCGTGCATATAGATCCGTCGATGGAGTGGATTGGACGGAGATAGGATTGTGTAGTGGAATTACGGGTGTGTACGGGCCTCAAGGATTAGATGTCTATACCTTCGCTGTATTGTTTGAAGGTGGTACATCATGGAAGGCGTATGCAGATAACGGTGGAGGGCAGATCCAGTATTATACATCGGCGAACGGATTCGACTGGACGGGACAGGCGGCGAATATAATCAGCGCTCCATGGCAGTCATGGGAAGTGAGCACAAATGGAGTGATAGCGCCGTTTGTCATTAAGAATGAATCGACATATATACTGTATTATAGTGGTGGTACGACCAGTAATGACCAGGCTATAGGCAAGGCTGTATCAACCGATGGATATACGTTCACGAAGGACGTGGGCAATCCTGTTTTTTCAAAGAATGATGGTGTCGCATGGCGCGATGCGAGAACATACACTGCCAAAATCATCCGCGACGTCGACAGGTGGAGGATGTATTTCACGGGGCGTTCATCTACGGGAGTTTATTCCGTAGGGACTGCGGTGACCTGCGGAAATCTTTAAATAGATAATCTATCCTTATATTGCGTTCAGTAATCCGGCAAATTACATTCAACATTTTAGTGACTTGCTATTGCGACTTGGAGCGATTCAGTTCACGCCAAGGGCGTTAGTACAGCGGTATCAACCCCCCAATTTCTTTTCAACTGCCTGGTTGGATATTGACCAAAAATCAAAAAATTTTATAAGTATGGGCAAAAAATCACCAAAACCACTTGACGAAAGACCGGCTAGTTGGTTTATTTATAACGAATGTTCAATATACTATAATACTTGAGAGTCAGTT
Organism: Spirochaetota bacterium; assembly: GCA_017998375.1. GTDB lineage: Bacteria > Spirochaetota > UBA4802 > UBA4802 > JAGODF01 > JAGODF01. The sequence goes on along the minus strand of JAGODF010000083.1, from coordinate 7,828 downwards.
ATAGAGGGGGAGGAAATGGCGGATATCAACCAGAATCAGAATTACGATGCAATTATAATCGGAACTGGGCCCGGCGGGGCAACCACAGCGAAGGAGCTGACGAAGCGAGGCAAAAAGGTCCTAATGCTGGAATGGGGACCCGGGACCGCGGTGAAGGGGTCCCTGTTGCAGTATATATGGCAGCAGTGCTGGCCCGGGAGGGGCATGCTCATCACGAACGGTTTCCTGGGAATGGTGCGTGGCATCACAACCGGGGGAAGCTCGCTTTTCTACTACGGCACCTGTTTTCCGGTGCCGCACGACATGCTGAAACAACACGGCATCGATGTGAAGAAGGAGGAGGAAGAGACACGCGCTGAACTGCCCATAGGCACGCTGAAGCAGGAGATGGTGACGCCCATGGCGAAGCGGATAATGGAATGCGCCCGGGCCCTGGGATACGACTGGAAGTTACTGCCCAAGTTCATGGACCAGAACAAGTGGTGTCCCGGATACCGGTTCGGTTACTACGGCGACCCGCACAGGGTGAAATGGAGCGCCCGCATGTACGCGGAGGAGGCCGTGCACAACGGCGCCGTTCTCCTGAACAAGGCGAAGGTGAAAACCGTGATTCTCGACGGCACCAAGGCCGTGGGAGTGGAGTTCCGCATGAAGGGCAGGAACTACAAGGCCTTCGCGCCGAAGATCATCGTCGCGGCGGGAGGGATCGGATCGCCGGTAATATTGCGGAAGATGGGTCTGAAGAACGCGGGCTACAACTTCTTCTACGATCCGCTCATTACCGTCTGCGGAAAGGTGAAAGACGTACGCAAGCGTCCCGACGAGATCCCCATGACCGCCGGCGTACATTTCCCGGAGGACGGCATCGTCATGACCGACATGGCGATACCCTGGCCCCTCGACCAGATGTTCACCGCCCAGGTGTTCCGTTTCTGGAGGCTCTTCGAGGCGCGCAAGACCCTGCGCATCATGATAAAGGTTCGCGACGACCTTTCCGGGAGGCTCACCGACAGCGGCGGCGTGAGGAAGGCGCTAATGCCCGCCGACAGGGCGAAGCTTATGAAGGGCTACGGGATCGCGAAGAAGATCCTCGAGAAAGCCGGCGCGAAGGGCATCTACAAGACCTGGTACCTGGCCGCCCATCCGGGCGGGACCGTGAAGCTCGGCGAGTTCCTCGACTCGAACCTGAAGCTGAAGAATTACGAGAACCTCTACGTGTGCGACTGCTCCATCATCCCCGAGCCGTGGGGGCTTCCTCCCGCGCTGACCCTCATCTGCCTCGGTAAACGCCTGGCGAAGCACCTCGCGGGCGAGGGACAGGCGGCCGCGACGACATCGGCGAAGGCGAAGTCCGGTAAAAAGAAAACTGCGGTGAGAAAGTAACCCCCTCCCCGGCCCTCCCCCTTGTCAGGGGGAGGGAGTTTGTCACTATACTTTCTGGAGTATATTATAATGCCTAAACTGGTCGATCATGACGAGTACCGGAAGGAACTGCTGGACAAGTGCTTTTCCATTTTCGCGCGGAAGGGTTTCTCGAGCGTCACCATGCGCGAGATCGCGGCGGAGATAGGCGTGTCCACAGGAACGCTCTATCATTACTTTCCCACGAAGGAAAGCATCATGGAGCACATGTTCGTCCACGTGCAGGAAACGAACGTGGCGGCTTTTCTCTCCCTCACGAAGGACCTGGAAACCATACCCGAAAAGCTCGATCTTTTCGTCGAGAAGTGGAAGGAGTTCGGTGACTTTTACCGGAGCGTCATGCTCCTGTCCATCGACGTGCTGCGGAACATGTCGCCGGAAAACTCCGAGAAGATATTCATCAACTTCTCGAACCATTACACGGGCGCGCTGGCGAGGGAGCTCCGCATCACGGAAACCGAAGCGAGGTCGCTCTTCATTTACCTCCTGGGCATCATCCTGCACTCCATGCTCACGCCGCACTTCATGCCCTACGACAGGCAGATAGACATACTGAAGGCCATGCTGGAGAAGGTCCTCCCCATGAACGGGGTGGGCTCACCGGCGCCGGGGGAGAAGGACATGGTCCGGAGTTTTATCGGAAAAATTCGAAGCGTCGATCGTGAACACCAGTAACAAATTCGGAGGGGCCCATCATGGGTGATATAAAGGCACGCGGTTCCGATCTCAAGGCAGTCGCCGAAGGCCGCCATGATGACGAGTTCATGGAGAAATTCGCCGCCGCGTTCGCGCAGACCGAGGAGTTCCGGAGGATCGTGCGGGCGTTCGCGCCGCAGGCCATGGGCGCCTGGGCCGGCAAGAGCGTGATAAAAAAGGCGATAGCGCGCCCTGTGGCAAAGAGCATCGCGAAGGGATTTTCCGCCAACGGGAAAGGCGGTGATGCCGCTCCCGTGGCCGATCTTCTCGCCGACCCCGGGTTTCTGTCGTCCGCATCGGACGAACTGCCCGCGCTGGTGAACGGCGTGCTGGCTGCCGCGGTCGCCGCGATTGAAGGCGCGGCCTCCCTCCCGGCGGAAGAAAGAGCGCGCGTGATGAAAGGGCTCATCGGGGGGGTCGATTTTTCCAGCGCCGGAAGGATCATCACCGGCCTTGCGAAGGCCCTGAACGGCCTCCACCAGGAAAACCCGCAGTTCATGGCCGATACGCTTCGCCCGGGGATAGCCGCCTTCATCGAGGGCACCGACTTCGGCGAGCTCAGGGAGGCGGTGGAGGGATCGGTCGGGGAGGTTACCGCGCTGGTGAAGGCCGTCAACGAGGAGCTCTGGAACTACCCGGCGAAGTTCATATGCCTGATTTCCGTGGTGCCATCGCTCGCCAACGCGGCCGTGGCGGCGCTGAAGGAAACGGCGGCGCCGATCAACAGGATGGCGCCTGACTTGCTCACCGACGTGGTCCTTTCGCTCATGAACGAGATCGACGGGAAGAACATCGGCATGCTTGTCAACGAGTTCTGCGAGATCGTGAGGAAGATCCACACGGGGAGCGCCCTCCTGGGCGAGCCGGGGAAGCCGCAGTTCCCGAAGTCCGTGGCGAAGCTCACGGCGGAGACCATGAGCACCGTTGACATCAACCTTCTCCTGAAGGCGCGGGGGCTGCTGTCGGAAATCAAGGAGATGACGCTCCTCACCTTCATCGGCATGCTCGAACAGAGCCCGGAGCTGGCGAAGGACTTCTTCCAGAGCCATTTCCGCGCGCTGGTCGCGTTCTTCCGCCGGTGGAGCCACAAGGCCGACGCGTTCGAAACGCTTTTCAGCGACGACGACGTGGCGGAGGAGTTCGCGCGGGGCATGGGCGAGATCGACGCGCAGGAACTGGCGGTCACCATCAGCCGCATGTGCGGCATCTTCAACCGCGTGCGTGAGAAGACGCCCGGCATCATCCGCAACACGGTGGCGCAGACCATATCGTCCCTGGACCGGTACGAGGCGTCGGAGACGGCGCGCTGGTTCACCGGGGACATGGTGGAGGCGCTGAAACCGCTCGCGCCCGAGATCCTCCCGCCGGTGATCCGCGGTATCGCCGATCTGCTGAAGCAGGATGACGGCTCCGGCGAAATGGGCGAGGCCCTGGATTACCTGCGAAGCGCACTGCTCGGGAAGGAGGCGGCGAAATGAACAACGCATTCATGAAAGCGGCGACATCGCTCAACAACGAACACGTGGCGAAGTGGAAGGAAACCGGACGCTGTGTTGTGGGTTACACCTGCTCCTACGTGCCGGACGAGATATTCCATGCGGCGGGAATCCTGCCGTACCGCATCCGCGGATTCGGCGCCGCGGACACCACCATCGGCGACACCTACTTCGGCCCGTTTATCTGCAGCCTGCCCAAGTGCATGCTCCAGCTCGCGGGCGAGGGGAAATTCGATTTCCTGGACGGGGCCATCATCACCCCGGGCTGCGACTCGATGCGCCGCCTGGACGAGTGCTGGCGCAAGGCCGGGGGCGATTTACCCGGCTCCCTGCCGAAGTTCTTTTTCCATTTCGGCGTGCCCCACAAGTACGCGGACTACACCATCAAGTGGTTCGCCGAGGAAACGCGACGCCTTGTCGACGCCGTGGAGAAGCACTTCGGCGTAAAGGTGGAGGAGGATAGACTTCTCGCTTCGATACGCGTCTACAACAAAAGCAGGAAGCTCCTCGACGAGTTCGACGCGCTCCGCACCGCCGACGATCCTCCCTTCACCGGCACGGAAGCGCTCGCGGTGATCCTGGCGGGGACCACTATGCCCCGGGAGGAATACAACAGCCTGCTCGAGAAATTCATCGCCGAATCGAAAAAGGCGAAAGGCATATCGGGCAAGGTGAGGCTGATGCTCGTGGGCAGCGCCAACGACGACGTGGAGCTGGTGCGCGTCATGGAAGGCTCGAGCGCGCTGGTGGTTGCAGACAACCTCTGCTTCGGCTCGCGCTTCTACACCGACCTGGTGGAGGAGGAGGGCGACCCGGTCCTCAACCTGGCGAAACGCTACCTGTCCCACAACGACTGCCCGCGGATGTACGGCGATTACAAGAGGCGGCTCGGCATATTGAGGGAGAAGGTGAAGAAGGCGAAGATAGACGGCATCGTCCTGCAGAACATCCGCTTCTGCGACCTCCACGGCTCGGAGAACGGCCTCTTCGAGCGCGATCTGGAGAAGGAAGGGATACCGTGCATGAGGCTTGAGCGCGAGTACGGGCCGCTGGTGGAAACCGGCCGGATGAAGATGCGGGTGGACGCGTTCATAGAGCGCATTCTCCAGGGGAGGAGGGAAATCGCATGAGGCAGGAACTGAAGGAATACAGGTTCGACTGGATGCTCCACAGCTGCTTCTCCTCGGCCGGGCGGCTGAAAAACGGCACAGAGAAAGAGTATCGCTATTCGATGAATTACATCCCGTACTTCCGGGGAACGGTGGAATCGGTGCTTGGCGCCGGGGAACCGGGACAGAAGTTCATCGAACTGACGGCGAAGTATCTGGACAACATGATCAACGCGAAGGAGCGGGGATTGAAGACGGCGGTCACCACGTTCTGCTTCTCGCCCGCGATTTTCTACGCCATGGACATCATGCCCATATGCCTCGAGGTCGTCTCGGTGATGATGACTTTCGCCTACAAGCGCGGAACCGCTGAGTTCCTGGACTACTGCAACGAGGTGGGCTACACGGAAACCTCATGCTCGTCACAGCGCGGGAGCATCGGGGCCTACCTGGCGGGCCTGGGCGCCGATATCGACATGATCGTCACCGACACGCCGGGGGTCTGCGACACCAACGCGAACGCCTTCGCCTTCGCGGCGGCCTACCTGGACAAGCCGTTCTTCCAGCTCGACATGCCGCCGGACCTCACGGGGGAACGTTCCGACGAATACCACCGCGAGGACTACAAGGCGCTCATCGCCTTCCTGGAAGAGCATTCCGGGAAGAAGCTCGACCTCGAGAGGCTGCGGGCAAATCTCATAGAGCTGCACAAGCAGGACGAGATCATCGCGGAGATCGAGGAGCTGGCGCGCGTGGTGCCGAACCCGCTCCACGTGGCCGGGAACCTCATCGTCTACGCGTCGCGCTTCCTCTTCGCGGGGATGCCGGAATGCACGGAAGTGCTCGAGTCGATACTGCGGCAGGGGAAACAGAACGCCGCGAAAGGCGTATCCGGCCTGTCCAGCGGTACGGAGAAGATCAGGGCTTTTTTCTGTTACATCGACCACTACGTGCAGAACCTCAAGCTCTGGGAGATGCTCGACGAGCACGGCGTGGGCTACCAGGGAAACATCCTGTCGCGCTCATGGGCCTCAAGCGCTCCACACGTGCGGGAGTACGGCATGCAGGAGGCGGCCTACACCCTGAACACGGCGGACCTGGACGGCCTCATCGACGGCATGGCGATGGTGAACTCGCGCATGCCGATGATTAAGTCGATTCGCGGCCCCTACGACGCGCCCAACATGTGGCTCCAGGACACGCTTTCCCTGGCGAAAATGTACAGCGCCGACTGCATCATCTACAACGGGACGCCGGGGTGCCGCAACACCTGGGGCATGGTGAAACTCCTGGCGCGCGACACCGAGAAGGCGGGCTTCCCCACCTTCGTGATGAATGCCGACGCCTTCGACGAGCGCGTCCAGTCCTGGGAAACCACCAGGGACCGGTTCCTGGAATTTCTTACCGTGAGGAGGCTCATATGACGCGCGTGGCGGGATGTGACGTGGGATCCCTAACCTCCAAGGCTGTGATCATGGAGGACGGAAGGGTCCTGGAATCGGTGATAATCAAGTCGAAGGCGCGGCCCTGGGAGTCCGCCGATGAGGTGATGAAGCAGGCACTCGGTAAGGCCAGCCTTTCAATGGCTGATATCAAGTTCTGCGTGGGAACGGGCTACGGCCGGGACAAGATCACCTTCGTGAACGAGGCTGTCTCCGAGATCGCCTGCCACGGAAGGGGCGCCCGGTGGCTCCTGCCAACTGTGCGCACCGTGATCGACATCGGCGGGCAGGACTGCAAGGCCGTGAAGCTCGACGACAACGGGAACATGCTGAAGTTCATCACCAATGACAAGTGCGCCTCCGGCACGGGGCGCTTCCTGGAAGTGATGGCGAAAGTGCTGGGCGTGGAGCTCGGCGACCTGGGCGCGCTTTCCGTGAAGGCGAAAAGCCCCATCACCCTCGCCTCCGCCTGCACGGTCTGGGCGCAGGCCGACGTCATCCAGCACCTGAACGACAAGGTGCCGGTGGAGGACATCGCCGCGGGAGTGAACGCCGCCATGGCGAGCCGCATGGCGACGCTGGCCAACAACATCGGCGTGGAGCGCGACGTCTGCATGACCGGCGGCGTGGCGAAGAACGACGGCGTGGTGACGGCCCTGGAGAAGCTCCTGGGCGTGCGGATCAAGCGCATACGGCGGGCGGACCCGCAGCTCGCGGGTGCCCTGGGTGCGGCGCTGATTGCGGGAGACAGGGCGAACGGAGGCAAGGCATGATAACTGCGGGATGCGACGTGGGATCATTGACCGCGAAGGCGGTGATTCTAAAAGACGGGAAGATAGCCGCGGCGGAAGTGATGCGGGCCTCGGCCGCGCCGGAGAAATCGGCACGCGACGTCATGGATCTCGCGGTGAAGAAAGCGGGCATCGCCATGACGGACATCGCGTACTGCGTGGGCACCGGCTACGGGCGCAAGCACATCAACTTCGTGAACGCGGTCGAGTCGGAGATCGCGTGCCACGGCCGCGGCGCCGTATGGCAGGTCCCCTCGGCGAGGACGGTGGTCGATATCGGCGGGCAGGACGCCAAGGCGATCCGCGTCGATGCGAAGGGCAACGTGGAGCGCTACGTCTACAACGACAAGTGCGCGTCTGGCACGGGGCGCTTCCTGGAGATCATCGCCGAGGCGCTGGAGATACAACTCGAAGAGCTGGGAGATATCGCCGCGAAATCCACGGAGAAGCTGACGCTGTCGAACCAGTGCGTGGTTTTCGCCGAGACGGAGATCATCTCCCTCGTGAGCGAGGGGAAGGAAATCGCGGACATCATCAACGCGCTGCACCAGGCCGTGGCGAACCGCGCGGCGTCCCTGGCGCGCGGCATCAGCGTCGAGGCCGATGCCGTGATGACCGGCCGAGTGGCGAAGAACCCGGGGATGTTCCGCGCCCTGGAGCGCGCCCTGGGCGTGACCCTGAAAAGCGTTCCCGACCCGCAGATAAACGGCGCCCTGGGCGCCGCGCTCTTCGCGCAGGACGCGGTAGCCGCGGGAGTGAAGTGAAAAAGCAAATGAGAAAGTGCGCCCCTCGACTGCGCTCGGGGTGACTAGTTGTGGTAATATTTGGGTAAGTAATAGGTGTCATGGTGAGCGTAGTCGAACCATGACTGT
>JAGODF010000082.1 GCA_017998375.1 Spirochaetota bacterium | reverse complement strand
GTCGAGGACCGTCACGCCGGAGGCGCGCATCTCCCGCACGAGTTCGGCGCCGGGCCCGCGGAAGAACTCCACCACCGCCTCGGCGACGCCGGGCCCCACCTCGTGGATCGCCATGAGCTCGTCGGCGGAAATCTCGAAGAGTCTGTCGAGCTTCTTCACGGAGCGGGCTATCACCCGCGCCAGGTGGTCCCCCACGTTCCGGATGCCCAGGCTCCGGAGAAAGTGCGCCAGTCCGACGCTCCTCCTCCCGTCGATGGAAGCGATGATCTTCCCGGCGAGCGTATCGCCCATGCGCTCCATTTCGAGCAGGTCCGCCGCGGTGAGCCGGTAGACGTCGGCGATGGTGCGGAGCTTTCCGGCGGAGTAGAGCCGCTGGACGAGCTCCGGCCCGAAGAACTCGATGTCCATTGCGTCTTTAGATACGAAGAACTTCAGTATTTCAAGCTTTTTCGCGTCGCAGGACGGGTTCACGCAGCGGATGAAGATATCCTCCTTTTGAAGGGAGCTCCCGCATGAAGGGCACTCTGCCGGCGCCTCTATGGCCCGGCGCTTCCCGCCGGGGTGCGCCACCTCTATCACCTTGGGAATCACGTCGCCGGCGCGCTTCACCTTCACCGCGTCGCCGATCATGAGCCCCAGGCGCGCGATCTCGTCGAAGTTGTGGAGCGTGGCGCGCTTCACCATCACCCCGCCTATGTTGATGGGGGCCAGGTTTCCCACCGGCGTCACCACGCCGGTGCGCCCCACCTGGAAGTCCACGCTCTCCAGGGCCGTCACCGCCTCCCGGGCCGGGAACTTCCACGCCGCGGCCCAGCGGGGCGCCTTGCTGGTGGCGCCGAGTTTCGCCTGGAAATCGAGCCTGTTCACCTTGAGGACAATGCCGTCTATGTCGAAATCCAGGGTGTGCCGGTTCTCGCTCCACTCGCGGTAGAGGCGGCGCGCCTCCTCCAGGCCACCCAGGGCGATATGCTCCTTCACCGGGAGGCCCAGCACCCGCAGCAGGGCGAAGAGCTCACCCTGGGTCCCGGCCTTGGCGCCCTCGAGCGCGCCCACCGCGTAGGGCGCGAAATCCAGGTTCCTGCCGGCGGTCACGCGCGGGTCGAGCTGGCGGAGTGACCCGGCGGCCGCGTTCCGCGGATTGGCGAAGGGCGGCTCCCCCTCCTCCTCCCGCTCGCGGTTGATGCGCTCGAACTCGCCGTGGCGCATGAAGACCTCGCCCCGCACGGCGATCCTGCCCGGCCCCTTCCTCCCCGCGAGCTTTTGCGGCACGCACTCGAGCGCGGCGATGTTCGCGGTCACGTCCTCGCCGGTCTCGCCGTCGCCGCGCGTGGATCCCAGAGCCAGTGAGCCGTTCTCGTAGATGATCTCCACCGCGAGTCCGTCGTATTTCAGTTCTATGGAATATTCTATATCATCCGTCCCCAGAGCCTTCGCGCAGCGGGCGTGGAAATCGTCCAGGTCCTCCTCCGTGAAGATGTTCCCGAGACTCCGCATGGGCGGGTCGTGGCGCACCTCCGCGAAACTGCTCGACGCGCGCCCGCCGACCCTGCGCGTGGGCGAATCCTCCGCGCGGAGCTCCGGGTGCGCCTCCTCCAGGGCCGAAAGCTCGCGCATGCGCTCGTCGTACTCGGCGTCGTCCACCAGCGGGCTGTCGAGCTCGTAGTAGTGGCGGTTGTACTTTTCGATGAGCGCCGCCAGTTCCGCGTACCGCGCCTTTATATCGCCCTTCTTCATTGCCGTTGTCCTTACACCTTCGTTGATTTGAAAAGGTTCATGTTCGACGCGATCACCGCGGGCACCAGCGCGGAAGCCGCCGACACCGCGGCCGCGGCAAGGGCCGCGGGGGGAAGATACCGGCCGGGAAGCGGGACGAGCTCGAGCCCCGCCAGAAGCGGCACCCATTTCGGCAGGTAGCTCGAGAGGTGGGTGATACAGGCGTTGCCCATGAGTAATCCCGCCGCGCCGAAGAACGCGCCCACGGCGGCGGCCTCGGCGGTGAAGGAGAGGATGACGCGGAACTTCGACTGCCCCACGATCCGCTTCAGCGCGATCTCCTGGCCCCGGTTGTAGACCACCGCCAGGTAGGAGTTGACGATGGCCACCACGGTGAGGACCAGGATGATGACCAGCACCAGCGAGAAGGTCCCGTCGATGATGCCCAGGGCGCGGCTCGTTTTCTCGGCGATGTCGCGTCGCGACTGGACGCGCAGGTCCAGCGCCTTCAGGCTGTCGACGACGCGCGGCAGGTCCGCCGGGGAAGCGGAGGTGAGGTGCAGCATGATGGTGGAGTACGTCGCCTCAGCGTGGTCGCGGCAGTAGCGCCGGATGAACTCCGAGGGCACCACGATGCCGGTGGACGAAAGCCTGTCGCTGAAACCCGCGACCTTCGCCGGGAAGAGATCCTCCCTCCCCGCGCGGTTGAAGGACGATTTCCCGAGGGAGAGCTCCATGAGGAATCCGGTGAGCGCCTTCTTCCCCAGCTCCGGAAGCCCGTTGACGGCGGCGAAGTTGTTGTAGAGGTCCAGCGCGAAATAGGGAATCACCACGGGAAGCCGCTCCGCGGGCGCGAAGCGCCGCCAGTCGATGTCGGTGCCGCGGAAGAACTCACTCTCCACGCCGCTCACCAGGATATCGGTCCGCATCTGGATGTTGAACATGCCGGCGCGCAGCATCGCCGGGGCGTTGAGGCGTATCACCCGGTGTATATTTTTTATACCGGCGATCCTCCTCACCGCGCGCACCTTCGCCTCGGGGATGTCGTTCGATGTGGGCGCGAAGAGGTTCAGCCCCGCGCGGTCCGACACGGCGGGAGGCGTCACCTGTATCTCGTTGATGTCCAGGCGGCCGAAGATCCGCTTCTCGATGTAGCTCCCCGCGGCGGCGCGCAGGGAGAGGAACACCGCCAGAAATGCGATGAGGAAGAGGATGCCGAAGCTCGCGACCATCACCCGGACGATCCTGCCCGAGAGGTCCCGGAGCTCCATGCGGAGGTTGCGCAGCGCGTACGCTATCAATCCCATGCGGCTAAAAGAGCCTCCCCTGGGTGTCGCCGTCCTCTTTCCTGTCGCTGAGCGCAGATTTCAGGCTCTCGTCCAGCTCGCGTTCCGGCGCCGCGTCGCGGGTGGGGGGCGCGGTGATATCGTCCCGGAGCCCGAGCCTCGCGATGACCTGCTTGATATCGTCCCAGACTTCCTTTTTCAGCGGGCTGGAATCGCCGCCGTTGCGCAAGATATAGGAGGGGTGATAGGTGGGCATCACGGGAATGCCGTTGAAGGAGTACCAGTGCCCCCTCGCCTTCGTGATCCCCTCGCGGATCCCCAGGAGAAACTTCGTCGACGGGTTGCCCAGCGTCACGATCGCCTCCGGGGCGATGATCTCTATCTGACGCTTCAAAAATCCGCCGCAGGCCGCGGTCTCCTCGTCGTCGGGGGGACGATCCCGCACGAAGGCCATGTCCACCGTGGGACGGCACTTCACCACGTTGGCGATGAAGACGTCGCCCCGCTTCAGGAGCATCCCCTTCTCGATGATCGCCGTGAGGAGCACGCCGGCCCGTCCCACGAAGGGGCGCCCCTGGAGGTCCTCGTCCTTTCCCGGGCCCTCGCCGATGAACATCACCCGGGCCGCGGGGTTCCCCTCGCCGAAGACTATGGTGGTCCTCGTGGAGGCGAGCTTGCAGCGCCGGCAGTCGCCGATTTCACCCAGAAGCTGTTTCAGCAGTTCAGCCTTGCGGGAAGCGTCGCGCGTATCGTCCATCATCACACCCATATAAGTAGTTTGCGCCGTATCCGGCGGCACGCGGCGCAGCCCCCGCCGGTCTTCAAATTCCCACCCACTTTCCGATTTTTCAGGTATTTCAGGGGATTGAACATGCCGGTCGGGACCCGTTACGGCGTCACTGCTTGAGCCTCGCCGCGTCTCGGCGCCGCGTCAATCATTTTTGATACAATCACCATGAACGGCGGAGGACCGCATTTCGTAAAAAAATATTGACACTAAACGGCACCTGCACTATTTTTGTCCTGTGATCGCGAGGTGGAGCAGCTGGTAGCTCGTTGGGCTCATAACCCAAAGGTCGCAGGTTCAAATCCTGCCCTCGCTAATACCGGCGGAGTAGCCCAGCTGGTTAGAGCAGCGGAATCATAATCCGCGTGTCGGGGGTTCGAATCCCTCCTCCGCTAATATGCCCTGAACCTTTCAGGGTTTTTTAAAAGCTACCGGTCAACCGGCGCTTCAAAACCGAAAAAAGTGGCAAAATGTAGAAATCCACTTTTTCCGAGTGAATGGAGGCGCCGCGATGAGGGTGCTCACAAAGTTTTATCTTTATCGTCGTTCCCGCAAAAAAAAGTCAGCAGTTTACTACGCAAAAATCCGCAAACCGGACGGGACCTTCGGCACGGCAACGTGTACGGGGGAATCCGTTCGTTCGCGCGCCGCGGCGTGGGCCTCGGATCGTTTCGACGAGCTCAATAACACCCCACCGCCGCCGCCCCCGGCCCCCACTCTCGCGGAATTCGCGCGCGACTTTTTCGCATGGGATTCCCCCTGGCGCATCGACCGCGACGTGAGTGGGAAACGCGTCTCTCGCCGCAACTGCATTGAAAAAACGCATCTACTCGAAAACCGGATCATCCCCGAACTCGGTTCGTTCACCCTGAATGATATCACCACCCATCGGTTGAAACTCTTCCGCATCGCTATGTCCGAAAAGAAACTGTCGGGTTCAACTATCAATAAGTGTCTCATCATCATCCGTGCCCTGCTGAATGACGCTGCAGACCGCGGCATCATCACCGCCCTGCCACGTATCGAAAACGCGGCCACAAAATCGAAGGAGCGCGGGACCCTCACCGTCGATGAGGTAAAACGCCTGTTTGTCATTCCCTGGCGCGATCCGCGCGGCCGCGTGGCGGCCCTCATCGCGTCAACGGCGGGCCTTCGGGCCTCGGAGCTGCAGGGCCTCACCCATGCCGACATCCACCTGGACGATGGCTTCATCGTCGTCTCGAAAGCCTGGGACGAACGCATGCGGCAGATGAATGCCACTACGAAAAACGGCACCACGCGCAACGTCTTTCTTCCCGGCCCCGTCCTCGATGAGGTCCGGGACCTCATGGCCGTCCACCCCTCGCCGGCGCCGGATTCGTTTCTCTTCTACGCCGAAGGGAGTACCGGCAAGCCATGCGAGCGCATCATCTTCATTAGGGCGCTTTACGGGGCGCTTCGGGAGATCGGCATCGGTGAGACGGTCAGGAGGGAGAGAAACCTCTCGTTCCACAGCCTTCGCCACTTTGCCAACAGCCTGTTTATTTCATCGGGCATTCCACTGTTGAAGGTCCAGGCTATGATCGGACACAAGAGCATCGACATGTCGAAACGGTATTACCACATCGGCGTCGACGACATGGCAGATATACGGAACGTTCAGGAATCATTATTTAAAATGCAGTAATCTACGGCAAAAGAAGAGGAGGTGTTGGTCATGATAAATAATGAAAGGGTAATTGAAAGGCTTGAAGAGCTCCTCGCAGAAACCATGAGGCTTTATGAGGTGAATGGCCGGAAGGCTTATGACTCCGGAGTATATAACGGCGTCAAGTGGGCACTCGAGGAAGTACTTAAAGAGCGTATCACACCGGGAAACCGGAAACAATAACGGGAGGAACACATGAAAGCATTACGGGAAACATGCCCAAGCATCGAAAGCAGTAATTTGAGCCAGTTGAAGCTTAAAAGATCGTATTATCAACTTAAAGAAACTTTGGATTCTTTAATTGGGAAATACCCACCCTGGAGAGTAGTACACCCCGGTGGCCCCCACTATTTCAAATCAAAAAATATCGCTGCCAAATTCGCAAAGCAAACCGGTGGCTATATCGAGCAAAATGAAAAGTGCGGATATAAGCCGGAAACATTTCCCGAGCTTGACTCAATGATTGACGGTTTCTGCAAGAAAGCTGTTTATCAATTAAAGCGGAAACCGAAGAACGGGGGCAAGATCAATGTGGCCAAGCTGCAGTATATAATCACAAATTTCGAAAAGCAGTTGGATATTCTTGCCGCACAACAATTGAAATTTACCGATTGACGCGCAATGTGAATGATGTAGAATTTATGAGCCGGGATAGGTGGGCCTCATGAACCCGCTGAAAAGGTCCCCATGCCCTTCCCGGCTTTATTTTCACCATGGGGAAGGCATGGGGATATTATGAAATTCACACTCGATGATTTATTTCAAGCGCTCGAGGATACCAGAAAGCGAGCCGAATCACCCGGAATACAGATCAATGAATTTGAAATACAAGATTTTTCTTTCTTATCTTCGATTGAGGTCGACAAGAAAATTCTTACAGAAAAGGGGATTATTGATTTTTCTTCAACACCCTATGATTGTAAAATAACAAGAAAGCATATCCTGGCAATATTGAATATTTGGAACCTGCCCCCCAGAGAAGCTACACCAGAAAAAACTCGGAATGAAGAGAGGAATTGGATCATCATCAGACAATTTACTTTTAAGGGCAGGAAAATAAACCGCAACACACTCTCCCAAGATCAGCGCGACTACACTGATAAATATGAAATGGAACTTCTGAAAATTCTTCCCCCGCGAAATAAAACAGTTCTGTAGTGTTCTGCAGTGCCATTTCACACCCTGCGGAGTATCTTAATTTCATATAATACAATATGAGGTTAGGGTATGAATTCCGTACGCACAGAAACCACACCAACAGATGTATCAACCTTATGGACTTACGCGGAGGCATCGCGCTATCTTCGCCGGTCGGAGTCTCAACTTCGGCATGATGTTCAATACCGAAAAATACCATTTTTCAAAGTAGGACGAATGGTGCGCTTTTCTCGCGAGCAACTTGACTCATGGGTAAAAAGCAAGGAGGTTTCCCCCCGTGGACATTAAAATCACCGAATCTATCAACTGGCTAAACACTATTATTGAAACCTCGGATTACTGCGAGGCATCGATAAGCATCACCGTGCATGAGGGGAAAATCAAGCAGGTGTCGCGCAGGTTCGAGGAAAAAATAAGATAATGGCGGGTTTCAGTATTTACAACCGGGTACTGCGCGAGATGCCCACGATGAAGGCTGCGGATAAAATACTTTTCTTAACACTTTTTAACATGGCAAACAATACGAAATACCCCGGACAGTGTTGGCCGACCGTCAGGGTTCTTTGCAAGACGTGCAATATTTCGCGCGCAACCTTTTTCAACTCGCGCTTCATTCTCGAAAGTGCCGGCTTTATTGACGTCGAGGGCGATCCCCATGAGGAACACTATCACGTCAACGGTCGTCGGCGTGTAATCTGGGACCGGAATCTATACACGATTCGCGAGCAATTCATCGAAGAGACGCCGGCCCATGTATTGAATGAGTACGTCATTTTTGCCAATCAACACCGCAAAGCAGTAAAATGCGCGCGTAACGTTACCAAAATAAAAGCGCACCAGGTATCAAAAATGATACTTGATCAGGGGTCAAAAATGGCACTTGCCCAAGTATCAAAAATGGCACACAAAGTAGTTTAAGTAAAGCAGTGAAGAAAGTAGTGAACCGGTTCGCGAACCGGCCACCACACACTTTATGAAAAGGAGGAGCACAAGGCAATGTATAGGTTTGAAACAAGGGTGTGCGATATTTGCGGGCATGGGGAAACAATCGCAATCGAAGATAATCAACCCCCGCGGAGTGAGTACGAACTCCCAAGCCATGAGTATTATTTCGATGATGATGCAGCTGACCAGGATCCCGACTATGATTCCAACGTGGGGATGCGCGTAACTGTCACCCACCGCCCATTCAGAAATGTCTGTTCCGGTTGCCAAGAGGCAATAGCCATGACAATCGACCTTCGGCGCACCCTCGCGGATCGCCGTCATGAAGTGGGGGAACATGGAAATCAACAAGCAAACGGCTGAAAAAATTTGGGTCAATTTCAAGGGTTATATCGACACCGTCTCGAAGATCGAGTCAAACGGCATGAAAGTATTTGTCAACAATATGGTGCTGTTAGCCGCACTTGACATTTTGGTTCCGCTCGCGCCGGAGAAGGCAGCGGAGATCGCCGAGTATTGTAAATATATCCGCGATCACTACGAGGACCTGGAAAGCGACGGCATTTCAGAATTTCAAGCCATGATGGCGAAGAGGCAATGAAAACCCGTTCACGTTTCGCCCCCGCAGCATGGGCGTGGAATCTGATACGCTCACTGTGTCTTTTCTGGAGTATAGAAATATTTTTTATGTGTGCGAAATAATGGCATGATGAGAAATCGCGGAACATGGGAGACAGTAAAGCGGGAATGTCGTTTCGATTACGATCGCGACCACCCATACAGTCACGCGGTGCGGGGTTTCAAAATCTTTTGTAAAAAGCAGGGAACCAGCCCAAAACTCAATCCCCGCCGCATTACTGCCTATATCTCACAATTCAAACCGGGCACCGGAAATCTTTATCGCACCGGCCTTAAACTCTGGTATCTGTCAAGAGCCCGCAGCGAGCTTGGACGGTTTCGTGTCCTCGAGAACTTCGAGAAGATAAGGAGGACCTATCCCGCCAGCGGGGCGGATCGCCGCGACTATGTGCGCCTCGATGAGCTTCAGGAAATCGCCGCCAGTATGAGCAGACGATACCAATGTATCGCCCTGGCGTATTTCTACACTGGCGCGCGCAACAGCGAGCTGCGCCTGGTTAAACTCACAGATTGCGAGATGCGGGGAAGCGAGGTTATAATCCGCATTCACGGGAAAGGCCGGCGCGAGCGGTTCGTCTCCATGCCGGCGGAGATATACCACGACGCGCGCACCATCTTCCGCGGCAACGTGTATCTTTTCGAGACGGCACAGGGGCGCCCCTACTCCCGGTCCATGATCAATAACGAACTGACCCGTCAAAGCAGCAGGACGCACCGCATTCACATCCACACGCTGCGCCACAGTGCAGCCATGTACCAGGTCGGCCGGGGGATCAGCATTGAGAGGGTTTCTAAATATCTCGGGCACAGCAGCGCCAGCACAACGGCAACCTATTACCTACACGGTGACGCACCATCAGCAAGGGAGCAGGGATTCGGCGAGGTGGGGAGCATACTGGTGAGCATCGAGGCAGCCAGGAAGCAACGCAAACAGTCTCGCAGCCCCTGGAGACGGCACAATGGGCGCGGGTCCTTCCAGAGGGGCCTCGCCCGTGGGTAATCGGGAGCCCGCGCGAGGGCCACACACAAATTTTATTGGAGAGTCACAGACACACATGGAAAAAAGCGAAAAACATCACGTCACAACCAAAACACTGGCCATGATTCTCGGCGTGGATGATTCCACGATCCGCAAACTCACCGCGGGAATGGTGCTGTCCAGGGAGAAGCGCGGGACGTACGAGCTGGTGGATTCGGTCCAGCGTTTCATTAAGTACCAGGTATCCCTCGCGAAAAAAAACTATTCAGGAAACAAGACCGAAGAGGAGACGCGACTTATTCGAGCAAAGGCAGACCTTACAGAAATCGAACTGGCGGCGGCGCGCGGCGACATGATAACAGTGGGTGCAGCCACCAAACTACTTTCGCATTTAATTCTCGCGGCACGGTCAAATCTGCTGGCGCTTCCAAGCCGCACAAAGACAAAGCACCCCGAAATCGACGTGGCGATCATTCAAGATGTGGAAAACGAAATTCGCGACGTACTGGCGGAAATGGCAAACACGCCATTGCCAGAAAATTGGATTGAAAAGCAAAATTTAAATTGAGGTGAACAATGAACCCAATAGAACTGACACCCGCGGAACTCGAAACGATCCAAACCGCTCTTGATCGCTATCTCGCATTTTTAAGCGCAGATCGCCTCACGGCATCAACGGAAGCTTGGCAGAAATATTTCGCCAGCATGAACGAGCTGCGAAAAAAACTTTCTGCCGCGAAAAACTAAAATTTTCGAATCGCCGTTATGTCGCATTGTTAGTATATTATAATCACTTCGACTTCTTTTCGTTTCAATGGTTGGCCCCGGGGGATTCAGCCACCCCCGGGGCCCCACTCCTCGATCTTGGATCGACCGTTAAGGGCCTCGGCGCGTGGTGGCGAGAGGCAGGCGGAAAATTGGAACGAATGGCAATCGTAATGAAGTACGCGATCCCCGCGCGGAACCGGGGAGCCTCGCATCAATGCTCGAATGGGACCGCTACAGGTGGAGCTGGGCGGCAGACGGCAGCGACTCGCAGGAAATCAAACTACAACAACTACGAGGTGAGGTATGGCTAAACCTATGCCGATACCACCGCCCGGCAGCGCCGTTGACGCGATGTATATTCGCGCCCTCGCCCTGGGCGAAGGTCTCCCCGATGATGCAGCGGAAAAAGCAATCGTTGGGGGAGTCACGTTTCAGCAGTTCGCGCGCCGTGCTGCGCAACCAATTCAAACTCAAAAAAGGGAGCAAAAGTCAATGACTGAAAATTACAACGAAAAATACGAGTCAACCGATCCGAAAAACATTCTCGCAATGGGCGAGCAGTTTCACATGAGGGACGACGCCATCAAGTTCGTTCAGGACGGAAGGACCGTCGGGGAATTCCGCGCCTACGTTCTGGAAAAGAAAACGCCTGTGATAATCGACAACAGCCCCAATTACGACGGACCCTTCATGTCGCGAAAAGACTATGCCGAGTATTCGCTCCTTAACGCGATCAAGAACCAGGTCGAAGGAAAGCGCGGGATCGAGGTCGAAATCAGCGAGCAGATGTCGCGCGACATGAAGAAACACCCCCGCGGCCTCTGGGTCCCCGACAAGGTGCTGCAGCGCGGCCTCACCGTGGGCAGCAACACCTCCGCCGGCTACCTAACCGGCAGCACCGTGCGGCCCGAACTGGTTCCCCTGCTTCGGGAAGCCCTGGTCACCGCTCAAATGGGCGCGACGATCATATCCGGCCTCAACGGCAACTCATCGGTGAAGCTACCGCGACAGAAGGGAGCTGCGGTCGCGTACTGGGTAAGCGAGGGGAATGCCCCCACCGCGTCAGTCCAGACCACAGACCAAATCACGCTCGAACCCAAAACGGTCGCGGCGACAACGAGCTTTTCCCGGCAGCTCATGCTGCAGAGCGCGATCGACATCGAGCAGTTTGTCACGCGCGACCTCGTGGAGATCCTCGCACGGGAAATAGACCGCGTGGCGATCAACGGCACCGGCACCGGGAACGAACCCACCGGGGTGCTGCATACCGCCGGCATTGGGAACGTGGGCACCTCGCCCTCGGCACCGAGCTACCAGATTCTCGTTGACCTCTACGCTGATCTGGCGGCAGCCAACGCGGCACGGGGAAGCCTCGCGTATCTGTCCACCAGTGCGGTGGCCGTCAAATTGATGACACTTTTCACCAACGCATCTTATGGCGAGGTCCCGCTCCTCGGCAACCTGGACCGGGAGGGGGTCGGACGTGTCGCGAATCTCGGCCTTCCGTTCTTCACCACCGAGCTGGTGCCCGCGAACCTTGGCAGCAGCACCGGTGCAACGACCGGGGTGCAGACATTGACGGCCATTATCCTTGGAAACTGGTCCGAACTTCTGATTGGGGAATGGAGCGGCATCGACTTGCTTGTTGATCCCTACTCCGAATCCACAAAGGGCGTGGTCAATGTAACGGCATTCAAGGATTGCGACATTGCCCTGCGGCATGCCGAGTCGTTCAGCGCAGCGCAGGAGATCAACGCGTAAGGAGGACGGAATGAAAACTGTACTCTCTTATCGCGCGGCGTCGGTCGTGCCCGCCTCGGTTAATCGCGAGGCGCGCACGGTCGAGCTGTCGTTTTCGAGCGAGACACCCGTCGACCGACACTTCGGTCGCGAGGTCCTCTCGCACGATCCGGCGGCGGTGCGCCTGGACCGGTTGAACCGCGGCGGGCCCTTTCTCGTGGGGCACGACTCGGAGCGCCAGGTTGGGATCGTTGAAAAGGCATACATCGGGAAGGACCGGAAGGGGCGCGCCCTGGTGCGCTTCTCCCGCACTCCCCGGGGCGACGACATCTTCCTGGACATCGTCGACGGCATCCGGCCCAATATTTCGGTCGGGTACACCGTCCACAAGATGGTCAGGACAGAGAGCACCGACGACGTGCCGACCTTCACGGTGACCGATTGGGAACCGATTGAGATCAGCACCGTCAGCGTGGCCGCCGACCTTGAGGTCGGTATCGCGCGCAATAAGTAAAATCGGGGATCCCCGGGGGAAACACACTGGGGATCCTTTTCTTTTTTGGGGACCGTGTGCGAGACAGGCGCGTAAAAATCAAAAAGATCGAGGCGGTTGTTCCCGAGCCGGCGATTGCTATCGTGGACCGGGAGCGCTGCACGATTGAATTCAGGGACCGCGGCACCTTCATGGCCATGCTGCGCCACCTCGCCGCGAACGATGTAGACCTGTTTGAATAACCCTCGCCAGACGCGCCAGGATTGACGGAGCGGGGTTTTATTCACCACCGGGCACTCCTATCCCCTGGGCGAGAAAAACACGGATAAGGACTCCGCGCGTCGGGCTTGACAAAAATATTGACTCTGCCGTTTCGTCTAACGCCTTTCTACACGCTTGCGCATGTAATATAATGTTTTCCCGAACTTGCGCGAGTGGCAAAATGGTGGAAAACGACACCATACACCACCACACGAACGCATACTCTATCAAAAAAAAATGCTTTTAGTGTTGACGATAGCACATGTCAACGTATATCTTAACACCAAGAAGCGCGCTTGATCACGAATCGTTCAGGCATCATAATCCGCGTGTCGGGGGTTCGAGTCCCTCCTCCGCTAATATGTGAAGGCGACGATTCGAACCGTCGCCTTTTGTTTTTTTACCGGGATTCTTCCAGCCGCTGACGCTCCAGTTCCCGCTTTTCCTTCCTCATTTTCAGATACGCCAGGGCCGACAGTACGAAGGACACTATCAGGAAGAGAATGTCATCCACCCATCCGATGGGCACCAGGATGTCGGGAATGAGGTCTATGGGCGATATGGCGTACACCACGCCCGCCACGAGAAATACAATTGATAGAATTAGTTTCCTCTTCACCGACTGCTCGCTGCTGTCCGTGATCTGGTTCATCATGCCCTCCTGTTCGTCAGATGTCGCGCGGGGCCCCCTGCGCGCAGGGCCGGCGGTTTGCACCATGTATCATAATAAGTATAAACCGCCCGCGTGTCAAGTCACCCGGAGCAAGGTGCTCCCGCCCCGTACCCAACCAGAGCCGGGCAGTGAAAAAAAACGTCAATAAATGGTCAAATGATGATATTTTTGCTCAAGAATTCGATGCCCCGTGACGATACTGTTAGCGGATTGCAAAGGAATGTAACCGGTAACGGCCATGAACGTAACGAACGGAACACAGGACATAATCGAGAGCATTGAAAGGCTCAACCAGATGCTTTTCATCTTCTCCGGAGCCGGCAGGGGCATCGAGGAGAAAATGATGAAAGCCGCCGCCACGCAGAAGATCGAAGGACTTGGCGACGCGGTGGACGCCTACTGCTGACGGCGCCCGCGGCTGCCTGAATACGGAAGCCTTCCGAAAAAAGGGGCTGTCCCAAAAGGACGGCCCTTTTTTATTTAGTGGTTGAAAACGCAGTGTTTCCATTTAAATATGAAGCATGAAAAAGAAACGGAAGCGCGGTCAGCCGGTATTCAAGGAGTACAATCAAG
>JAGODF010000081.1 GCA_017998375.1 Spirochaetota bacterium | reverse complement strand
AAGACGCCCACCAGCGTGATGCCGGTGGAACCGGCGGAGCCCGGGCTGAAGGCCACGGCAGAGTATTTCGGCGAGCAGCTCTCGTTCTCGCTTATCAAGAGCGGCACGTTCAAAATGGTGGAGCGCAAGAACCTCCAGGGCATACTCCGGGAACTGGAACTCACCATGGCGGGCCTGGCGGACCAGACGAACGCGGCGAAGGTGGGGAAAATACTGGGGGCCCAGCTCCTGGTAACCGGAAAGCTCTATAAAAAGCAGGACAAGTACGAGCTTTTCCTGAAGCTCCTGCGCGTCGAGACCGCCGAAGTCCTCTCGGTTACAAAGGCGCGCCTGGATTTCGCCCTGGGCCTGGAAGGGAAAACGGCGGCGAAGAGCGCGAAAAAGAAGGCCGGGAAGAAGCGCTGAGTCGGAAAAAAATATTTATTGACGCCCCGGCGTCCCGGGACTACCAATTTATGTTTACGAGAGAACGCCCGCCGGGTGGGTATGCTGTTTGCTACGGCCCCCCTCGCGGGCGAATCCATCATTACGGAGCACCGCCTTGTTTACACGGAACCGCACACCCAGAAGCCTGATCACCACCGTGGCCATGCTGGTCCTGGTGTTCGGCTGCAGCAAGAAGGGAAGCAGCCTGAGCCAGGACAATGTCAATACCATCATCAACGATTTTTTGAGAACCCACGTCCAGTACTCGCGTTTCGACGACAAGCTTTCGGAGCGAACCCTGGAGAACCTGATAAGCAACCTGGACCCGGGCAAGTACTTCTTCTTCAAGGAAGACGTGGACGGCTTCATGGTCAACCGGCATAAAATCGACGACCTGGTGGCCCAGGGAAGTTACAATTTTCTCTATGAGATCTTCGGCCTGTACAAGAAGCGCTACCGGGAGAAGATCGCCCTGTTCAACAGGCTCGTGATGTGGGACTACGATTTCACGAAGGACGAGACCATGGTACTGGACCGGGACAAGCTCCAGTACGTGAAGAACGCCACCGAGGACGAGGACCGGTGGCGCAAGAACGTGAAGCTCCAGCTGCTGAACTACATGTCCGCGGTGAAGAATATATCGGAAGCGCGCGAAAAGCTGAAGAAGAAATACCAGCTGGGTGTCAAGCGCGTCGACGAGATCGACAACGAGAAGATGTACGCGATGTTCATCAACGCCTTCTCCATGGCGCTTGACCCGCATTCCAACTACCTCACCCGCGAGGATCACGAGGACTTCATGATCCAGACCAACCTGAAGCTCGAGGGGATAGGCGTGATGCTGCGCTCCGACGACGGCTTCGTGATGGTGGAGCACATCATCCCCAACGGCGCGGCTGACAAGCTGCCGGAGCAGCTGCAGCTGAAGCCCAATGACAAGATCATCGCCGTGGCGCAGGGCGAGGGCGAGCCGATGGACGTCATCGACATGGACCTGCGCGACGTGGTGAAGAAAATCCGCGGGCCCCAGGGCACCGAGGTGCGCCTCACCGTGCTCAGGAAGGAGGCCGAGAAGAAGGAGGCCGTGCGCATGGTGATTCCCATCGTGCGGGAGGTGATCAAGCTCGAGGAGCAGGCGGCGAAGTCGGAAATTCTCTCCGTGAAGAGCGGCGCCGCCGTGAAGAAAATCGGTTATATCAAGCTGCCTTCCTTCTACCTGGATTTTGACGCGGCGCAGCGCTTCGATCCCAACACGAAGAGCTCCTTCCGCGACATGATGACGATATTGCAGCAGCTCAAGAAAGAGCAGGTCGACGGCATCGTCATTGATCTAAGAGGCAACCCGGGCGGCGCCCTGGACGAGGCGATCAACATCGCCGGCCTGTTCATCGACAGGGGGCCCATCCTCCAGATCAAGGGGACCGACCGCTGGGGCAACCGCGACGCGATCAAGGTGCTGGACGACAACTATCCCGGCGTCTACTACGCCGGGCCGCTGGTGGTACTGGTGGACAAGTTCAGTGCCAGCGCCTCGGAGATCCTTGCCGGGGCCATACGCGACTACAAGCGCGGCATCATCATCGGTCCCTCCGGCACGTTCGGGAAGGGCTCCGTGCAGAGCTACCAGCGGCTCCTGGAGGGGCTCATGGGCGCCGTCAAGATCACCACGGGACTTTTCTATCAGCCCGGCGGCACGTCGAACCACCTGTACGGCATCCAGCCGCACGTCATCATTCCCGACATGAGCGCCATCTGGGACATCGGCGAGGACAAGCTCCGCTTCCCCCTGAAGTGGGAAAAGATCCAGCCCACGAGGTTCAATCCGGAGACCAGGTATATCAGCCCCGGGATCTTGTCGTCCATATCGTCCCGCTCGGCGGAGCGCGTGAAGGGCGATGAGAAGTTCAGGAAGCTCAAGGATAAGATCGCCCGCCTCAAGGTCGCCCTGAACAGCAAGACGATCAGCCTGAAGAAGGAAGCGGAATCCGTGGAGAGCGAGATCAAGTCGGCGGAGCAGGACATGCGGAAGACGCGGAAGAAGGGGATCACGGACCTGGATAACGACCTCTTCCTTAAGGAATCGCTCAACGTCACGGCGGACTATATCGGCATGCTGAAGTGACGTTGCGGCATGGTGTCATGGTGCGTGGAGTCGAACCATGGCGATGCACGGATGAGAGAAGGGGCGGATATATATCAGCCCCTTCCATGTTTGGGTAATCACCCCAGCGCGTAGAGGTACGAGTTCACCTTCTCCAGAATGTCCTTCAGCTTTTCCCTGTCGACAATTTCCAGGTCCGGCGACTTTTTCCCCGTGGCGACCTCGCGGAGCGCGCCCTCGCTCATGAGCATCTTCAAGGCGTTGTTGTAGTTCGGCAGGGAGAGCGATTCCATGAGGCGCACGTCCCCCGTGTGGAACAGCCTGATGCCGGTTTTGCGGACGTCCTGGACGATCTCCTTTTTCGAAGAACGGTCCTTTCTCCATGACCCCAGAGACTGGAGCGCCACCAGGTACGACTCCAGGTAGTCCCGGGCGATCCTGGCGAAGAACTTCAGCACCTCTATGGAACCCTCGCTCAGCCGGATGGCGTCGCCGTCGAGCTCCACTATCGACTGTGTTTTCAGGTACTCCAGCATCACCTGTTCCCTGTCCTCTCCGGCACCCTCTTCGCAGGTGGCGTAGATGAACTCTCGGGAGAACACGCGCTTGATCTGCTCGTACTCCGCGTCGAGGGAGCCGCCGGTGAGCTCGTTCTTCCCGTGCAGGTACAGCAATGCGAGGGAGAAGAAGGATATGGGGATCAGGTAATGGATGATACTGTTCTTGTAGAAGACGATGCGCGGGCGCTGGTCCTCGTTGATGACGTAGAAGTCCTCCATCATCCCGCCGCTCCCCGGGTCCTTCAACGGCTCGATGATCTTGTCGTCCAGGAAGGCCGTGAGCACCGTCTCGATGATCTCCTCCAGGTTTATCTTCCGCTGCAGGGAGTCCGACATGTCCACATTGACGTAGGCGAGGAAGCCGTAGAGGATGCGCATCTTCTCCAGCAGCGTCTGCCGGGAGAAGCCCTTGATTGCGTGGAGGAGAATGGTGGCAGAGGTGAGGGCGAAGGGCGTCACCATGGTCACCTCGTTGATCTTCTTCACGATGTGCTCCGAGACGAAGACCGAGCGCTCGTCCTTCGAGACGCCCAGGGCCTCCACTTCCTTCAGCGTGAAGGGCTTGTTGAACTTCACGTAGACTTTGCCGTACTTGCGCCGCAGAAGCCTGGTGCTTTCCAGCATCCCTTTCGCGGACTCGGCTTCCTTCTCGCGGCCCTTCATCTCCTTGACGTAGCTCGTCTCCTCCAGGATGCGGTCGTAGTTGATGGAGATGGGGACGAACACCAGGTCCTTGTTGTAGCCCTCGTCCACCGCGTCGAGGAGAAAGTTGAGGAAGCCGTACTTGGGATACGCGAGCTTCCCCGTGCGCGTGCGGCCGCCCTCGATGAAGAACTCGATGGGATACCCCTCGTTGACCATGGTCTTGATGTACTGCTTGAAGACTTCCGGGTAGAGCGAGAGGCCCTTGAAGCTCCGCCGCATGAAGAAGGCGCCGGAATGGCGGAAGATGAAGCCCATGGGGAAAAAGGACAGGTTTACCCCGGCGGCGATATGGGGCGGTATCAGCTTGTTCTTGTAGAAGATGTAGGACACGATCAGGTAGTCCATGTGGCTCTTGTGGCACGGCGTGAGCACCAGGGGCCCCTTCTGCATGGCCTCGCGGACCATCGCGAGCTCCGCGGGGTCGTAGCTGATGCCGTCGAAGATCTTCCGGAAGATGATGTCGAGGGCTATCTCGAAGAACCGTATCATGGTGATGCTGAAGTTCGCCGCGATCTCGCGGTACTGCTTGAAGGCGCGCTTCTTCAACCGGCTTTCGGAGCGGCCCTGCTCCGCGGCGACGCGCCGTATCTCGTCCAGGACGTTCCTGTGGTTCAGGACCCGCTCCGCCATCACCTGCTGGGACTTGATGACGGGCCCCAGGACGCTGCGCTTCTCGTGGTGGTATATCTCCAGGAGCCTGTTGCGGAGGGTGACGGCGATGTGGCGCGAATCGTCGGTGGGAGACGCCGCGATCTCCTCCTTCAGGTTGATGGGCGTGCTGATGCGGACGAAGGAAGGGGTGATGCTCCGTATCACCGTGAACCAGCCGGAGATGATCCCCCGGTGCCCCGTCGCGCTGGACGATATGATGCTGTCGGTCCTTTCCGGATTCATGTTCCAGAAAATGAGCTGGGGCATGACGTAGATCGGTTCCTCGGTCCGCTTCTGGATGTCCACCAGGTGCATCAGGGAGTCGTACTTCACCTCCATGTAGCGCTTCAGGAAATGTTTGGGCGACAGCAGTGAAACCAGCACGCTGCTCCCGCTTTTCAGTAGCCCCTCGATGAACGACGTGTCGATCTGGTCCTTGTCGGCCCCCCCTGCGAACAGCCGCTCGAAGTTGCGGATGAGCCTGCGGAAGAGGTACTTCGCCGGCTGGAACATGAAGGGGTTGTAGTCCAGGGCCGCCGCCGGGATTTTAAAATCGTGCCGCTTGAGCAGGGTGTAGAAAATCAGCAGGGACAGGTTGGAGGTGTGGAACGACGCGTAAATCACTTTGCTGTTCGCGTGGTCCTGCAGCGTCTTGAGGCTCGCCCCCTCGAAGGAGACCTTCCTGAACAGGAAGCCGATTAATTTTTCCAGCAGCGGGTTTATTTTCTCAAAAACCGCGCCGTCAAAAAGATACTCCTGCCGCGCCGGGTTGTTGTCCATTGTTCGTTGTTCTCCGGTGTTTTGAAGAATTTCGCCGGGGATGGAGCGTCAGCCGTTATGAATGCCGAAGAAATCTTTCAATCCCACGATCTTGAGAAGCTCAAGGATGTTTTCAGACGGATTCAGGAGGAGCAGCTCAACCCCCTCGTCGAAAAGCCTGTCCCTGGCCTTGATCAGAGCCCCGAGATCGGAGCTGTTGAAGTATGTTTTTTTGTTTAAATTCAGCACAACCTGGCTTTTGGAGCCCGTATTGAGGGAGTGAACCTCGCGGGTGAAATCCAGGATGTCCAGTTCCGAGAGCGGCTCACGGCTGTCATCGATGTCGATGACAAGAACGCCGTTATCGTACCTGTGGGAGTATTCCATTAGGCTTTCCCTTGTGCAGTGTAGTGTCGGATCCGAAAAGCGACTCCTTCAGGCGCGGCCACTTGCTGAAACGTTATCAGCACGGATGGCATATGGTAGAATAATCGGAGCATTACTGCAAGTAATTTTTCCCTATGATGACGGCGATACCCCGGGATGCGCTTCACCTGTTCACGTATGGGGTTCCATGATTATTAAAATATGACCATATGGTAAATTTTGATCTGAATCCCGAAAAATTGATTGAAAAAAATCCTATTAATTTTGATAATCACCTACTTTATTACTAATGTAATGTACTGAAGTATTCAAGGGAACCAATACGGGATGTAGCGCAGCCAGGTAGCGCGCTGCTTTCGGGAAGCAGAAGCCGGGAGTTCGAATCTCCCCATCCCGAAGTGAAAATGTTCAGGAATGCATGATGGTCAATGGCGTAACCGACATCCACAACGCTTCCTATCCGACACAGAGAGGTTCGCGGAACAAGATCATTGAGGGTATCATCTCGAAGATCAGGAAAGGCGGTATCAACCTCGCCCTTTCCAAGGACGAACTCTACCTGGTGATCGATGAAGCGTTAACCAACGCCATGGAGCACGGCAACGGCTGGGACCCGGCCAAGAAGGTCAGTGTCAGGGTCAGTCACAACGATGCAACCCTTGACATTTTTATCGAGGACGAGGGCAGGGGATTCGATTACGGCGGCGCCGGGGATTCCGCCAGCGCCATCCGGAATCTCAAGCCCCGGGGGAGGGGGATATACATCATCAGGCAGTTCTGCGCCCCCTCCTGGAACGAAAGAGGAAACATCATCGCCCTGCGCTTCGAAATCTCCCGCTGACTCACGCACGCCATGACCGCGCCTAAAACCGCATCGATTTTCCTGAGCATCGCCGTCTTGCTGTCCCTGGTTCATTTTGCCGCGCCCGGGAACGCGCCGGGCGGCTCGGCGAACTGCGCCTTCGGCGATATCGTCGAGGACGTGCGAGGCTCCATCAACGCCATGAAAGAGAAAATACACGGGTTGGCGACATTCGTGGAGACCGTCACGGGCGCGGTGAAGACGATAGTCTCCCTGGCGGGAATACGCGCGGTGATGCTCCTTCTGGGGGTGATGCTGATATCATCCCTGGCGTATCACCTTGGCGTCCCCCGGGGAAAGCTCTCATTCCTTCTGTCCCTGGCCTGCGCCGACGCCCTGTGGGTCCTCTGGCACCGGAGCTTCGGGCCCCTGGACGCCGCCTTCGCCTTCACGGTTGCGAAGACCACGCTGACGGTCCTGGCTCCGTTCATCGCCATCTCCCTTATCGGCCGCGCCTGGCCGTCGCTGGCGCGGATGGGGCGACGCGCTTTCCGAAAAGTTTTTCCCGGCGGCGGGCGCGACGGCGCGGAGGTGGCGGAGGAACTGCAGCGCTACCAGTCGCTGCATTCCGGCCTGGAAAGCGCACTTCTCCGCGACATCATCGACGCGAAGGGCGGCAGGGTGCACCTCTCGGGCGATACCAGGCGCCTCGCCGCCGAGATGGCGCTGCTCGCCGGCGGCCTGGCGGAAGGCAAAAAGGACGGCGAGTAGGCCGATTTTTCCTTGCAAATTATCGCCGCGGCGGCATAACTAATCACACGGAGATCAATCAATGGACATACAGCACACACTACGCGGCGACGTGGCGGTGATCCACCTGGTGGGGCAGTTCGGCTACAGCGACGAGAAGCGACTCACCGACCTGGCGGGAACCATCGCGGAGAAGACGCCGTCCACCATCGCCGTCGACGTGTCGAAGGTCGACTACGTCAATTCCATCGGCATTGCCTCCCTCTTCGCGGTCATGAAGGCCGCCGACGACATCAACAGCGAGTTCGTGATCTTCGGGATGAACCAGAACGTCATGGTGATCCTGGAAAAGGTCTTCGAGAACGACTTCGTTCCCCTGCTCTCCGAGGAGGAGTTCACGCGCAAATACCTTTCGTAGGAGGCCCCCGTGGCGGCACGACGCATTGGAGTGATAACGGCAGGCGGCGACTGCCCCGGATTGAACGCGGTCATCAGGGCCGTGGTCAAGAAAGCCGTGAACGATTTCGGCGCCGAGGCGGTGGGGTTCCTGGACGGGTTCCGCGGCCTGGTCCTGGACCACCACACGCCGCTCACCTACGAATCGGTTTCCAGCATCATCGGCGTGGGGGGCACCATCCTCGGGAGCTCCAACCGCGACAATCCCTTCCAGTTCTATTACGACGACGACCAGAAGGAGCCCGTCGACGCCTCGCAGAAGGCGCTGGACACCTACGAGCGCCACGGCCTCTCCGCCCTCATCTGCATCGGCGGCGACGGCACCCTCTCCATGTCGCACGAGTTTTGTAAAAAAGGCCTGAAGATCGTCGGCGTCCCCAAGACCATCGACAACGACGTGCAGGGCACGGACCAGACCTTCGGCTTCGACTCCGCCGTGGCGACCGCCTGCGACGCGCTGGACAAGATACGCACCACGGCGGCGAGCCACCACCGCGCCATGGTGGTGGAGCTCATGGGACGCACCGCGGGCTGGCTCACCCTCTTCGCGGGCATCGCGACGGGCGGCGATATCATCCTCATTCCCGAGATGCCCTTCAGCGCGGAGGGAGTGTGCGGGTTCGTGAAACGGCGGAGCGAGAAGGGGAGGCGCTACAGCATCCTCTGTGTCGCCGAGGGGGCTCATGAGTCCGGGAAGGACCAGGTCCTGCTGGAGGGGAAGGGCAAGCGGACCGGCATGGTGCGGCTGGGCGGCATCGGCCAGGCGGTTGCCGAGATGGTGCAGGAGAACACCGGCGTGGAGGCGCGCACCACGGTGCTGGGGCACATCCAGCGGGGCGGGAGCCCCACCACCTTCGACCGCATCCTGGCGACCAGGTACGGAGCGCACGCCATCCAGCTCGCCATGGACGGGGTCTCCGGGGTGACGGTGTGTCTCAAGGGCGGGACGATAGACCAGTTCCCGCTCGACAAGGTCGCCAACAATCCGCGGAGGGTGTCTCCGGATTCGGAGTTCGTCCGCGTCGCCCGCTCCACGGGCGCGTACCTGGGCGAGTAGCCCGGGCGGAGCACGATATCCGCGTCACCGGGAGGATCGCATGGACATAGTCACCAGGGACGACGAGAAGGCCAGGACCTTCATCATCAGGGAGAACATCACCTCGGAGTCGATCACCGGCCTGGAGGTGGAGCTGATGAACTTCTACTACGAGGACGCCCGCGACATCGTCATCGATATCAACGAGGTGACGCGCATCGATTCTCTCACCCTGGCGGTCTTCCTGAAAATCAAGAACATGCTCGCCGAGAAGGGGAGGAAGTTCAAGCTGATACATCCCGGCGATTCGGTGCGGCGGATCATCGAGATAGCGTCGCTGGAGACATTCTTGCTGGAGGACGGGAAATGATGAAACAGCTCGCGCGCAACGGCTTTACCAGGAAGGGCCCCCTGGTGTTCGTCATCATGGACGGCGTGGGGCTCCGCGAGGCGGCGGAGGGCAACGCCTTCCGGAACGCGCACACGCCCGTCCTGGACCGTCTGATGGACACCTGCCCCATGACATCGATCAAGGCGCACGGCACCGCCGTGGGCCTCCCCAGCGACGACGATATGGGGAACTCCGAGGTGGGACACAACGCGCTCGGCGCCGGGCGGATCTTCGACCAGGGAGCGAAGCTGGTGAACGCGGCGATCGCCTCGGGCGCGATCTTCAAGGGCGCCGTGTGGAAGAAGCTCGTGGAGAAGCCCGCCGGGCAGGGAACGGCGCTCCACCTGATGGGGCTCCTCTCCGACGGCAACGTGCACTCGCACATCGACCAGCTATTCAGGCTGATAGAACAGGCGGCGAAGGACGGCGTGAAGAAGCTCCGCGCGCACATTCTCCTGGATGGGCGCGACGTGCCGGAGACTTCGGCGCTCATATATGTCGATAAGCTCGAAGCGCACCTGGAAAAGTTTTGCGGCCAGGGGCTCGACTATCGCATAGCTTCCGGTGGCGGGCGCATGGTCACCACCATGGACCGCTACCAGGCCGACTGGAACATAGTGAAGCGCGGCTGGGAGGCGCACGTGCTGGGCACGGCGCGCGCCTTCGCGAGCGCGCGCGAGGCGATCGAGACCTACCGGAAGGAGCAGGCCGGAACCATCGACCAGTATCTCCCCTCCTTCACCATAGCGGATACGAAAGGTCCCGTGGGCGCCATCAACGACGGCGATTCGGTGATATTCTTCAACTTCCGCGGCGACCGCGCCATCGAGATATCGCGCGCCTTCGAGGAGAAAAGCTTCGACAAGTTCGACCGCGTGCGCGTACCGGACGTGGTCTACGCGGGAATGATGGAGTATGACGGCGACCTGAAAATTCCCTCCACGTACCTGGTTCAGCCGCCGGATATCGACCGCACCATCAGCGAGTTCCTGGCGCTCTCGGGCTGCCGGCAGCTCGCGATCTCGGAGACGCAGAAGTTCGGCCACGTGACCTACTTCTGGAACGGCAACAACAGCGAGAAGTTCAACAAGGAAACGGAGACCTGGGTGGAAATTCCCTCGGACAAGGTCGAGTTCGACCAGCGCCCCTGGATGAAGGCCGCCGATATCAACGACCACGTGATGGAAGCGCTCTGCGCCGGCAAGTACGACTTCATCCGGCTGAACTTCGCCAACGGCGACATGGTGGGGCACACCGGGAACTACCACTCCGCGATGATCGCCGCCGAGACGGTGGACCTCTGTGTCGGCAGGCTCTTGAAGGCGGTGGAGAACTGCGGCGGCATCGCGGTGCTCACCGCGGACCACGGGAACCTGGAGGAGATGTACGAGACCGACAAGAAGGGCGCCGTGATCGTCGACAAGAAGACCGGCGCCATCGCGGCGAAGACCTCGCACACGCTCTCGCCGGTGCCGTTCATCATCTGCGATCCCGGCTTCAGGGGCGAGTACGAGCTCCTGCACGTTCCCGGCGCGGGCCTCGCCAACGTGGCCGCGACGCTGCTGCTCCTGTTGGGCTACGTTCCGCCGGAGGACTATCTCCCCCCGCTCATTAAAATGAAATGAGGATCGCCTTCATCACCCCGGAGGCGTACCCCTTCGTGAAGACGGGGGGCCTGGCCGACGTGGCGCACTCGCTGCCGCGCGCGCTGGCGCGTCTGGGCCACGACGTTCGCCTTATAATCCCGCGCTATTATCGCATTGACAAAGAGCGCTTCGGCCTGAAGCTGGTGCCGCCTCCGCTGGGGGTGCCGCTCGGCTCCGGGGAGAAATGGGCCGCCGTCTACGAGTCGCGGTACGTGGCGGAGGTCCCCGCGTATTTTATCGAGCATGATAATTTCTTCGGCCGCGACGGGCTCTACGACGACGGCTATGGCGCCTACGCCGACAACGGCGAGCGTTTCGCCTTCTTCTGCAGGGGCGCTTTGCAGGTTCTGAAGGTGCTGGATTTTCGGCCCGATATCATCCACTGCAACGACTGGCAGACGGGGCTGGCGCCCGTTTACCTGCGCACGGCGTACGCGCGCGACGAATTTTTCCGCGGCGCGGCGTCGGTCATCACCGTCCACAACGTGGGTTACCAGGGCGTCTTCCCGGACTCGATGATGGAGTGCGCGCTCCTGGGCAGGGAGCACTTCCACTCCGGGGCACTGGAGTACTTCGGGCAGGTGAACTTTCTGAAAGGGGGGCTGGTCTTCTCCGACGCGGTGACCACCGTGAGCCGGAAGTACGCCGGCGAGATACAGACCCCGGAGTTTGGCTACAACCTGGCGGGTGTCTTCGCGTCGCTGGGCGGAAGGCTCTACGGCATCACCAACGGCGTGGACTACGGCAAGTGGGAGCCCTCGATGGACTCGCGGATACCGGCGCGCTACTCGGCCGATGACCTCTCGGGGAAGATCAAGTGCCGGAAGGCGCTCCAGCGCAGGTTCAACCTTTCCGCCGACGGGAAAGTCCCAGTCGTGGGGACCGTGTCGCGCCTCACCTACCAGAAGGGGATGGATGTCCTTGCCGAGGCGCTCTTCCTGCTGATGCGCGACCGCAAGTTCCAGTTCGTGCTGCTGGGAAGCGGCGAGGACGGCATCATCCGCCGCTTCGAGGAGCTCCGGCGCGCGTTCCCCGACAGGGTGGGCCTCTTCTGGGGCTACGACGAGGAGCTGGCGCACCTGGTGGAGGCGGGCATCGACATCTACGCCATGCCGTCGCGCTACGAGCCGTGCGGCCTCAACCAGATGTACAGCCTGCGCTACGGCTCGGTGCCGGTGGTGCGCGCCACAGGCGGCCTCGACGACACGGTGATGGACGAGTTCGCGTTTCCCGGGAAGGGGACCGGATTCAAGTTCAGCGAGCTCACGCCCGCGGTGCTGGCCGATACGTTCTCGAAGGTCTTCCGCGCGTTCCGCGACAAGGCGGCATGGGGCGATATCGTGCGGCGCGGGATGGCGGTCCACTACTCCTGGGACGACGCCGCGCGCGAGTACGGGAAGGTGTACGGCGCGGTGCTCGCGGGGAGGAAGTGAGGATATTGCAAACCCCCACCCCAGCCCTCCCCCTTGACAGGGGGAGGGAGGCTGTCACACGCAAGTATTTCTGCGTTCCATGCTTCTCCTCGTGAGACAACACTGTTATCGCGAGCGCAGCGCGGCGATCTCCTGCCGGGATAATGCTCCGCGCTCCGTTTTTGCATGCCGGCGCCATGCGGGAACTTCGCGTCTTTCTTTTGCGGAAAAGAAAGACGCCCAAAGAAAGCCGCGCCTCAAATGCCGGCGAGGCTGGACTTTCTCCTCTCACTAAACTTACTCCGCAAGGGCCGCTGAAGGACGTCCGTGTCCTCATCGGCCCTCCCTCGTCGTCCGTGACTCGGGACTTTTCTTTCCCCTCCGTTGCCGTTATCCTTTCTCCATGAGCTTCGCGGCTCCGCGTGAAACGATGCGCCTGCCGTTGCCATTACTCCTCACAATTCACTCTTCACTTTTTCGTTTTAACTTTCGACTGTCATCGATATTTGAGGCCCATAAAACGGGGTCAGTGCGACTCACAAAATTCGTTAGTTCATTAGATAGAGAAAATTATTGGCTTTTCGCAACTGTTTCATATTGTTAATGAAATTGTCGTTAATGGTTTTGCTCTGGGGTTGAAAAATGCCGCGATTTGTTGCGGCGCAAAATTTTAAGGGCCCCTGTCAAGGCGATGTGCTGAGCCTGTCGAAGCAGGCTTTTTGCCGGGAATGGGGCAGTTATCCCGAATAGCGCTTCCGATATATTACCTTATGTCGGAAGGAAGCGCGCTCCGGGATGAGAGCTCTTTCCTATGTATTTACAGCCTGCGCTCTTTACCCGCCTCACTCCACGAAGTACTGCCCCCCGAAATCGAGGACGATGACCCGGTCCTCCAGTCCGCGCTCTTTCGCAATGACGCGCAGTTCCTCAGCGGGCGTGTCGACGCCGATGGAGAGGAAGCCCTGCGTGTTGAAGGTGCCCCAGTGCATCGGTATCATCTTCCGGCTGCGGAGGAGGGCGATGGCGCGCGGCACGTCCGGCGGGCCCATGTGCTGCGAGCGCTTCAGCCAGTCGTTCAGGCCGAAGAGGTTCGCGCGTATCCGGTACTCGCCTATGGGGAGGAGCGCCAGGTCCACGGCGAACTTTTTCCCCACCTCGGCGAAACCGTCGACCACCACCGTGTCGCCGGCGAAGAATATCGTCCTCGATCCTTTGAGGACATAGCCCGCGCATGTCAGCGATCCGTGCTTCGCCGGGGCCGCGGTGACGGCGACCGGGCCTATTTTCGTCTCCTCCCACGGGGCGAGCTCGCGTATGTCGGTGAAGCCCATCCCGCGCGGCAGTTCCCCCACGCCCTTCGGAACGATGACCGGCGTCGATTTCGGTAGCAGGGCGAGCGTGTGCCTGTTCATGTGGTCGGGATGTTCGTGCGATATGATGACGGCGTCGATGCGGGGCAGGCGCGTGAAGGGGACGCCCGGCTCGCGGAACCGCTTCGCGACCGGTATGCCGTAGCGGATGCAGCGTTCGTACATCGGGTCGGTGAGAATGCTCACACCGGAGTCCTGCACGAGGAACGTCGCGTGGCCTATCCAGGTGACCGAGGGTTCGCGCGCGTCGAAGCGGTGCTGTCGCGCGACGGCCGGCGCGACTGAATGGAATACGG
>JAGODF010000079.1 GCA_017998375.1 Spirochaetota bacterium | reverse complement strand
TTTCGGTGCGGAGCCTGTTGGCGAAGCTTTCCGCGTTCAGGAGTCCCGAGGAGGTAAAAAAACCGGTTCTCACCCGCAGGGCATGGAGCCCGTAGTAGTAGAAACCGCGGTCGGCGGGGCTGTAGAGGAACACCGATGTCAGGCGGTACTCTCCCGCGCCGGCAATGGTGAAGCCCATCTTTCTCAACGGGTGAACGCAGACACTCTTCACCACGAACGTGTCGCCGTCGGCAAGCACCTCGTGACTGAAGGTGATATCACCGAACCTGTTGTCGCGAATCGCGAAATGGCAGGTCCTGCGTGGCTCCACGGCACTGTAGACCGGGTCCGGGAGCGCGCCACCTCCACCCGGCGACGCGATCCGCGAGCTCGACAGGATGTAGGTGAGCAGTTTCCTGTCCGTGCGCGAATAGTAACGTATGCCGGCGAATTTCGAGAACGCGAAGAGGCTGTTGTACAATGAAAGCGTCCCCGGCGTATTCATGGCATGCGGGAAGAAGGCCCGTTCCTCCGCGAGCATCTCGTAGTCCGAAAGCACGCGCGGAATATGACGCGACCGGGGGAGGATGATAGAGGCTCCCGCCGGAAGGTTGAACCCTTCCCCGCCCGCGAGCGCCGCGCGAGTGATGATGGCGCCCTTTTTCACGGAGGCGCGTTCCCCCGCCGTGAAGAAAACGCGTACTGCGGTATCGGCCCACAGCACCGACGGGAGGGCGATACAACACGCTCCCGCGAGAAGAATTTTACCCATACCCGTGATTCCCGATCGCTTCATCAGAACACCGTCCCGAAATTGAAATAGAGCGCCGCCGTCTGTTCGCGGCTGAAGCCGATATCGAACCGCCCCACGAGGTTCGGGCCGGTGACCAGCCGGAGCCCCGCCCCGCCTGTATACTTCCAGCCCGCGGTGACGGTATCATCCTCCTCTCCGAAAACCCTGCCCGCGTCGGCGAAGAGCGTCCCGTCCAGGATGAACGCCGGCCTGAAGCGCCAGAGGCCGAAAGAAACGTCGACGATGTGGAAGCGGAACTCGGCGTTGGCCAGCGCCGATGCCCTGTCGCGGAAGCGCCCGTCCCAGTAGCCCCTGAGGCTGTCCCTTCCTCCCACGGAGGAAAGCGCCCACCACGGGATAGCGTCGCCGTCACCGAAAACACGCTGAACGCGCACCCTCGCCGCCAGCACATTGTAGCCGCCGAAGAGGTTGCGGCAGGCGCGCGCGTCGGCTACCACCGTGCGGTAGGCGAAGTCCCCGTTCCATTGGCGCGGCACCTGCTCAGCGGATATTTCCAGCCGGGTGCCTCCGCGGGGGCGCCACTGGCTGTCCCGTGTCGCCCGGATGAGTGAAAATCCGAATCCCGGGGTCGCTCCTCCATCGATGCCCGGGAGAGCCGCGAATTTATCCTCCGCCTGGACCATGTCGTCCGCGATCCCCTCTCCGGTCCACACCCTGCGGTACAGCGCGTGGAGCGCGCAGAAGTATCTCCCCATAAAGCTCCAGCCCGCGGTCAGGCGGGATGACGCGCCCTTGTAGCGCAACGTCGCTTCGTCTTCGCCGGCGCCGTCGCGCGTATCGTTGCCGACACCGAAGACACGCATGTCGGGAATCCGGTCATAGCCGGCGTACAGGATCGCGTAGGGGCCGCCGTCGTTTCCGCGGAGGGGCGGGACTATCGCGGCGGCCTCGTACTGCTCGTAGCGCGTGGTGGTGTACAGGTTGGAGAGCTCGAGCATCACCGGCGCTCCCAGCGGGTTCGCGGCCTTGAGCTTCAGGCCGGAACCGAACCCCGTCTCCGGATTGAGCTTGAAGCGCGGCAGCACGCCGAGCCGGAAATCGCTCCCGTAGCTCTCCGTGATCCCCTCGTAGAGGTCCTTCTGCTCCTCGGCGCGCAGGCCGGCAGCCGCGGCGCCGATTATCGCCACCGCGATGAAAGCGGCGTTAATCCGCGCGAGAATTCCCTTGCCGCGGACGGCGCCGCGGCCTGTGAAACGCATATCACCCACGTTACTTCGTTCCTCCCGGCGCTTTCCGCGGACCACACCGGGCTACTTTCCGCGCACGGAAACTTTTATCAAGCATTATAACGTCGTACGAAGCCAAGTAAAATGAACTTTGTCGGCGATTTTTACTTGCTTTTTTCCCCGACGGCCGTGTAAATTCGTATCATGAGTGGGAAGAGTATCGGAAAACTCAAGAACAG
This sequence comes from Spirochaetota bacterium, assembly GCA_017998375.1. GTDB lineage: Bacteria > Spirochaetota > UBA4802 > UBA4802 > JAGODF01 > JAGODF01. Next base: position 11,585 of record JAGODF010000079.1, on the reverse strand, counting down.
GATCTTGAAGATACTGGGCTTCAGCCTGGTCTTTTTCGGCGTCTTCATGCTCGTGGCGGGCGTTGGAATAACCATCGAAGGGGAAAAGGACAACGGGCCGGGAATAGCAGTGTTTTCGCTCATTTTTTTTATTCCCGGGGCTACCCTGCTCTACCTCGAAAGAAGGTCAAGCAGGGAGATGGAAACGCTCGAGACCGTCGCGAGCGCGGTCAGGTCGTACAGGAGAATAAAGCTCGTGGACCTCGCCGCGAAGGTGGGCATTACCGTTCCCAGGGCCAACCGGCTCCTCATGAAGGCCGTTGCGCTCAAAATGATCGAGGGCAACTTCGACCGGACCACCGACGAATTTTTCACCAGCGACTCCAGGGAACAGAAGCTCGAATTCAAGTTCTGTCCCCAGTGCGGTTCGCCCCTTGACAGGGTCTACCTCGAGGGGGAAACGGTGAAATGCGGCCGCTGCGGCGGGATGATGTAATATCATACAAGGGAGGTCGTTACGCATGGATATCAAGAACAGGTTCGACAAAAAGTACGAGCAGATGAGCTTCACCGACCTGGCCGCCGCGCCGGTACACGCGCTCCAGGGGGTGAGCGAGAAGGACGGGGAACTCCTCTACAAGGCGTTCTACATCAAGACCGTGGCCGACCTGGCCAATCTTAAATACGGTAAATGGGCGCGGGAAATCTGCGAGCTCGCCGACAGCGATCCCTCGGCGAACATGGCGGCGTTCAAGGACAAGCTCGACAAGAAATACGAGAAGAAGAAAGCCGGCCCCCTGGCCAAGGCGCCCGTGGACGCCATCCAGGGCGTGAGCAAGAAGGACGCCCAGCTCTTGAAAAAGGCCTTCAATATCAAGACCGTCCGCGACCTCGCCGAGCTCAAGTTCATCAGGTGGGCGCAGGAAGTGGTGGATATGGCACTCCCCGAGACCATCGCGGACAAGCCGGTCGACGAGACCCGCAAACCGATGAAGTGGCTCTCCTGGCTGATACTGCTTATCATACTCCTTATCCTCGCCATCCTCTTCTGGCCCAGGATACGGGGACTGCTCTCCGGCACGGGATGCCAGGCGCCGCAGAGGGAGATACCGCCCTACACCGGTGACACGCTGGTCGACGCGCAGAAGGCGCCTGAAACGGCGCAGAAGGCGGTCGAGCCCGCGGCCGACGCGGGCAAGGCGGCACCGCAGGCGGAAGAACCCGCGGCCAAGGCACCAGTCGCGGAGAAAAAGGCGCCGGCTGCGGAACCGGTCAAGGCGGTCCGGCCATGCGACAACTGCTACACCGTGAAGTGGCGCGACACCTTCATCAACCTGAGCGAAAGGCTCTCCGGAGACTGGAGGAACTGGGAGAAGCTCTACAACCTGAACCGCGACGTGGTGAAAGACACCAGGATGCTCATCCCGGGGACCCAGCTGAAGCTCCCGGAAGGCTTCAGCCAAACGCCGCGCCAGTAGACTCAAGAGCGAATGGGAAGGAAACTTTCTCCCGCTCACCAGCGATGGCTGAAGGGCTTTCACCTGCTTTTCGCCTCGCTGTGGGTCGGAGGGGCCGTTACCCTTGTCACAAAGCAGTTCTTCGTGACTGCCGGCAACGACGGTGAGCTTTTCGGCATCCTCTCGATGATGCACTACGTCGACCTGTTCATCATCATCCCAGGCGCGATGGGCGTCCTCATCACGGGCATACTCTATTCCGCCTGGACGAACTGGGGCTGGTTCCGCCACCGCTGGATCGCAGTGAAGTGGGCGATATGCCTGTACGGCGTCATCTTCGGCACCTACCCGCTCGGCCCCTGGCTGGACGGGCTCGTCGAGATCGCGCGCCTTCAGGGTATCGACGCGCTCACCGATCCGCGGTATCGACACAACATCCGCATGCTCTGGATATTCGGCACCTTTCAGGCTGCGACGCTTGTCGCGGCCGTGTACATATCGTCAATAAAGCCCTGGCGCGGAAGACAGATGGAGGAATGACGATGACCGCGTCCGATTTTCTCTCCCGCACCGCGTCCCGCCTCGAGGCGAACGACTTCGCCGCGGAGCGCGGCGCCGCCTTCCCCATGGGGGACTTATCCGCCGACCTCTTCGCCCGGAAGTCGGGCAGGAGCCTCGGGGTGTTCTTCCCCTATGACGATTACTACTTTTTTCACGATTTCTCCGGCCGTGAAAGGGAAACGCGCGTCGAAATGGAGGCACTCCACGAAAAGGCGAGAAGCTATGTGAATTCGCTCTATCGTTTCCCGCGCTGGATGCGCTACCGGGTGCCGAACGTGAGCACCGTCGCGGTGTCGGAGAAAGGTTTCGGGATCGACTGCGGAAGATACGTCCACTCGATACGGCAGCCGGCTGTCGGCGGGGAAAGGCACTCGGTCTTCCTGGTGGACCTCCAAAACCGGAGGCTGGTATCGGCAGGCCTGGAGGTCACGGACACGGAGATGGTCGCCATCACGTTCAAACAGGTGAATCCGCGCAACCGCGCGCACGGCGTGCTTATGGACCTGTGCGCGGACTTTTTCAGCACCGGGAATTCCCGCTAGTTCTTCGCTTCCTTTAATACGCCATTACTGATGCGCTTGAGCGCCTCGAAGACCGGCCCGTATTTCCCCGCCGCGTTCCACGCGACCCAGCCCCGGGATTTCGATTCCTCGGCGGCCTTTACCTGGAGCGCCACGTAACCCGCAAGGTCGGTGCCGGAGCGCCCGATGTAGTAGGGAAATGCCTGGATGTAGGGCTGGAGCACCGCGCCGGTCCCGGCGATGCGCGGGTTTCCCTTCGCCAGCCCCTCCCGCACCGTCTCGCCGGGCTTCGACATGCGGCTGTAGTCCCCGGTGAAGTGGCTGGGGTAGAGCATGGGATAGATGATCTCCACGTGCTTCGCGAAGACCTCGAGCTTCTGGCCCACGTAATCGTTCCTGTTGAAGACTATCCTGCCGAAGATATCCGCGGAGAGCTTCACGCCGTGCCTGTCGGTTACGCTCCGGAAGTCTTTTAAAAGCTCTTCAATGAACGCGTACTTCTTCGCGAGCGGATACGGGTAACCGCCGTCCTTGAAGCGGATGTAGTCCAGCTGCACTTCCCGGAACCCGGCCTTCGCCGTCTGCTCGACCAGGGAGCGTATCCGGGCGAGCTCCGCGTCGGGGACCGGATAGCGGTCGATACCGTCCTGGAAGCAGACCACCCTTCCCGCGAGATAGATGTTCTCGCTTTTCAGGTAATCGATGACGGCGGGGTTGATGCCGAACTGCCGGCGGCCATAGGGATGCACGTCGATGACCAGCATGTTCACGCCCAGGGGCTTTCCCCGGGCGACGAGGTCTTTCACGAAGTCCAGGTCCCTTCCCTTTTTATTCGGGAGATAAAGGCCGCGCAGGGGCGCCGCGCTCACTTCCACGGCGCGGCTGCCGGCGGCGTTTTCCCTTCCATGCGCGGTCAGTGAAACCGCAAGTATCGCCACCAGAGCGAGGACGGCGATAGCGCGGGAGTGACGTGAGGGGCGCGGATGTATCATGCTGTTCACCACCGATGCGAGTTTCGCACAGCCTGGGGAACCCAACGCGCCCGGTCAAGAAATTTCCTGCCGGCGAACCCTATCGGGCATACCCTGAAACGCTTTGTCCGGCGGATACGATTTTCGATTTGACTTTTTCCTCCCGTGGCAGGATGGGTGAATCCTCCCGCGGCCGCGGGCATGACCTGTTCAAGGGGAACCAATCGTGAAAGAACGCAACCTGCCGCAGCGTCGCCTCCGCGCGAACTACCGCGTCGTCATTACCGTAATTGCCGCCTCCCTGCTCGCCGGGTGTCTCTCCTTTACCGATCCCGTCGATCCCGGCGACGCGCCGGATCCCGGGATGGCGTACCTGGTGGGGAGCTTCACCATGTCGAACTACTTCCGGAAGAACGTGGTGGTGTCACTGCGCAACATGGACACGGGAAAGACGAGGATGATAAAACTGCGCGGCGACGCCGACCGTGCGCGCTACGGTGAGATCGCGGCCTTCGCCCTGGAGCCCGGCAGGTACGTTTTCGAGGAGATGCTCGCGTGCCCGGCGGTGCGCTCGCTCTTCACGCTGGAGAAGATGGACTGCACGGCCCGCCGCCCATTCGACTGCGGAACGTGCGGCACGCAGGCGACGCCCTTCACCGTGGAAAAGGGCACCGCGTATTTCGCGGGGCACTTCAGCGGTCTGTCGTACGCGAAGGAAGGCGGAAGGGATATCGTCTGGGAGGTTACTCCCGTGGAGGAAGCAATCGAGGCGGTCACCGCGAAGTTCAGGGAGCGGTACCCGAAATTCGCGACGCTGCCGGTGGCCCCCTCCCACGGCCGATAGCAGCGGCGCGGTGAAAAAATCATTGCCGCGTCACGCGATCTTTTTCAGGAACCGGCTATCGGGCATCCGCGGGCGCACGATGCGCGCCTTGCCCAATCCTAGAACGGAAAGCTGAAACCGCGCACTCCCGTCTCTTTCATCATCTGCACGATTTCCCCCTGTACCTCGGGATTGACGGGAACCCCCCGGTCCTTCCGCTCCTTCAGAGTGTCGTACTCCTTCTCCCCGGCCGTGTAGATGCGTTCCTTTCCGGGCATCTTCTTCGAGGCGCGCAGCTGGCGGAGGATATCGCCCGTTGTCTTCTTGAAATCGTCCAGTTCTATAAAAGAAGAAATATTGATGGCGATGAAGAAATGCCCCAGGTGGTACGGCACCTTCTTGCCGTTCTCGATGCCGTTCAGCATCTTCAGATAGTTGCCCGCCTGGAGCGCCGCGGAGAGGATCTCCACCACGGTGGTGTAACCGTATCCTTTGTACCCCGCGCCCTCCTCGCCTATGCCGCCCAGCGGCGTGAGCGCCGCCTTTCCCGTGGTGAGGTCCGCGAGGACCTGCTTCGTGTCGGTGCGGGTGTTCCCCGTGACGTCGATCACCCAGCCGGGGGGAAGGTCCTTCCCGAGCCGGTCGTATATCTCGATCTTCCCGCGCTGGGAAAGCGAAGTGGCGCAGTCGAGCAGGAAGGGGAACTCCTCGTCGGTGGGAATGCCGAAAGTCATCGGGTTGGTGCCGAGCATGTTCTCCACCCCGAAGGTGGGCGCCACGGAGGGCCGCGCGTTGGTGCCGGTGATGCCTATCATCCCGGCCTCCGCGGCCTTCAGCGTGTAGTAGCCGGCGATGCCGTAGTGCGTGGAGTTGCGGACCGCCACCATGCCCATCCCGTACTCCTTCGCCTTGGCGATGGCCATGTCGTTGGCGCGCTTCGCGATCACCTGGCCCATGCCGTCGTGGCCGTCCACCACCGCCGTGGTGGGGCCTTCCTTCACGATCTCGAAGTTCGTCACGGCATTCTGGATGCCCGCCTTTATCCTGTCGTAATATATGGGCTTCAGGCGGTTCACCCCATGCGAGTCGATCCCCAGCTTGTCGGCGGTGATGAGCACCTCGGCGCAGGTCCTGGCATCGGCATCGGGAACGCCTATCCCCTTGAAGACCTCCACCATGAACCGCTCCATCACGTCGAAAGGAACCCAGGCAACTCCGTCAGCCATCACATCCACCTCGTTTTCTGTCCCGCCTGCCGCGGGCCGGTATGCTCTTCATACAATCATCCGCGCGGCGGTGAAGATATATCACGCCGCGTCACTCATGTCATTCAGGCAAGGGGCCCGCGCGTCAGCACGAGCAGTCGGATCCGCAGTCGTCGCCGTGGCAGCCGCAATCGCAGCTGTCCTGGTACTTCGGCTCGTCGTTTATCTCGAGGATCTTCACGTCGAAGTAGAGCGTTTTCCCCGCGAGCTGATGGTTGAAATCGAGCATCACCTGCGTGTCCGATATTTCCTTGATGGTCGCGGGAACGTGCATGCCGTTCTCGAGCTGGACGCCTATCGTCATGCCCACCGCCGGCTCGAAATGCGCCCTGACTTCCGCGGCGGGAATGTTCTGTATCATGCTGTCGTTGTAGTCGCCGTACGCCTCTTCGGGGGGAATGACCACGCTCTTCTCCTGATTGATGTCCATGGCCCGGACCGCGCTGTCGAGCCCCGCGATGACCGTGCCGGCCCCCACTTCGAATTCAAAGGGCGTGTCTCCCGTGCAGCTGTCGAACACCTCGCCGTTCTCGAGCTTGCCCGTGTAATGTATCGAAACGTATTTGCCTTCCTGGATCATTGTGTTCTCCATCTGTTGATATGGGCCCCCGGCCCCTGTTGCGTGCACCATCTCGCGACGGGCGCTTTGAGTCAATAGTATTTTCCCGCGACGCGGTCACTCTCCCCCGGGGAGGGGGATGAGACCGCCCTGGCGGATGATGCGCTGCCCCTCCCGACCAGTCAGGAACACGATGAAGTTCCGGGCCTCGGGGCTGACCTTTTTCCCGTCGACGTAGAGGTAGAGCGGCCTTTTCATCCTGTATGTACCCTTTATGCCGTTTTCGATCGTGGGGGCGATACCGTCCACCTTCATCACCTTCACTCTGTTGCTGATGCTGGAAAAACTCACGTAGCCTATCGCGCCGGCATCGTGCGCCACCTCGGCGATCACCGCGCTGCCGGACGGCTTCTCTATCACCCCCTCGACGCCCTCGCTCTGGGTCACCAACCGGCGCCAGACGTCCTTCGTTCCCGATTTGAAGTCGCGCGCGACGAGCTTCACGGGAAGGTCCGCGCCGCCGGCGTCCTTCCAGTTGCGGATGGAACCGTTGTATATCCCGCGCAGCGTGTCGATCCCGAGGTTGACGACCGGGTTGGCGGGATTGACGATGGGCACTATCATGTCATGGGCGATGACATATTCCCGGATCTCCACGCCCCTCGCCCGCGCGATGTCCATCTCCATGTCGGTGATGGGGACCGACGACCCGGCGATATCGCACCGCCCCTCGAGGAGCGAGAGGATGCCGCTGTGTGATCCCTGACTCTCGACGCGGTACATCCCGGGCTTCTTCGCCCAGTGCAGCTCCGCGGCGCTCCGGATTACCGGGGCCAGCGTGGTGGAGCCCATGACAAGCACGAAGTCCCTCTCCCGGGAACGGCACTGAAAGAGCGGCAACGCCAGGATCGCGACGGCGCACCAGGCCGCCAGCACAAACGCTTTATTCATATAACACCCCCGATTATTTCTGCGCGGTCACCGACAGCCGGGTTCGCCGGCGGGAAAAGCCGTGCGTTGTCAGGAAACCAGCTCCCTTATGGCATCCAGCACCGCGTCTGCGTGCCCGTCAACCCGAACCTTGTCCCACATGCGGGCGACCTTCCCTGCGGGATCTATCAGGTACGTGGTCCTCACCACGCCCATGTACTCGCGGCCGTACTGCTTTTTCTTCTGCCAGACGCCGTACGATTCCAGAGCCTTCTTCTCCACGTCGCTCAGGAGCGTCACCGAAAGCCCGTGCTTTTCCGCGAACTTGCAGTGGCTCTTCTCCGAATCGGGGCTCACGCCGAGGATGACGGCGTTGAGCTTCTCGAACTCCGCCTTCCGCGCGGTGAAGTCCAGAGCCTCCGTGGTGCATCCCGGCGTATCATCCTTGGGATAGAAGTAGAGCACCACCCACTTCCCCTTGTAATCCGCCAGCGACACCTTATTCCCCAGCCCGTCGGGCAGCGTGAGCGCCGGGGCCTTTCTCCCGGGTTTCAGATCATTTTTCCTGGTTGCCATGTAAGTCCTCCATCAGTCTGAAGGCGCGGATACACAACCGCGCTTTCGGACATCATCCATTTTTCTCTATGTTCCCCGCGGCTCCGCGTGAGCTAATGCCGTTGCAGTTAACAAAATAATCGTTACACCGCCTGGAGATATATCGCGGATATGGTTACGCATGGCCAAGCTGTAAATTACACACTCACCCTTGATATCGGTCAGACGTCTGACCAATCTCACATGGCATCCCGGCTGGTGTTTGATATCCGCGACTTTTCCCCTAGGCAATGCGGGTGAAGAAAACGGATTCCCGGAAAACGCTTTCTTCGTATCGTAATTATTTAAATTTTAAGGAGCCCGTCAAGGAGCTTTTTCCTGGATGTTTATTGCTATCTCACTCATTCACAATTCAGCCTTGCGAATTCGAAGCGTTTTAGGAGTGAGCACTGAAAAGGAATGTTGCAGTTCGTTTTTGTGTTTATTCAAGGCCATGGAAACCAGTTCGGACTTTTCTTCCATGGCGAGCCCTGCTAAGCGGATAAGCAGCACTCCCGAGGACAGGAGTTTTCTTCGATAAACCAGTTCGCCAAAATCCTTGTCGAGCGTAAGAAGAAGAGCATCGTTGTCGCGGGCTTGCTGCAAAACTGCATCGTCGGTAACGCCCGGCGCGCTATCCGCGATGTAATCCACGGAATAACCGGTCTTTCTCAGGTATTCAACAATCGGGCGATCGACGCTTTCGTCGGCAATAAGATTCACGAGTTATGCCGTTATCGGATATATCACATCGGCCTTGAGGGCTTTCGCGGCGAAATGAAGGGCCGCTTGGATCGCTTCAGGGGATAACTGGGGGTATGATACAAGTATTTGCTCGATAGTTTCTCCGTACGCCAGTTTTTCAAGGATGATTTCAACTGTGATTCGGGTCCCGGCAATGACGGGCTTGCCCATCATGATGGCCGGATCAGATATGATTATTGGTGAATCCATAGGGTGTTCCTCTCATTTCGATGGCTATAAATGATTGAATTTCACAGGGCTCGTCAAGAGATTTTTCGTCCGTGACAAGGCTGTTTCCCCGAAGTTCGCTTCTCATAATCGAACCCATGTCTGCAGGGACCGCGCTCCGGGATGGGAGCTTTTTCCCGTATGTTTATCCTGGCACACCTGCGACCTCCGCGTCTCCGCGTGAGCCATCATCACTCACTCCGCCTCCGGGTAGCGCGCCGCGATGCTCTTGATCACGTCCAGGGAATCGAAGAACGCGTCGAGCATCTCCGGGTCGAAGTGCTTGCCCGCCTCGCCGCGCATGGTCTGCAGCACCCGGTCCTCGCTCCAGGGCTCCTTGTAGGCGCGCTTGGACGCGAGCGCGTCGTAGACGTCGGCAATTGCCACCAGGCGGCCGAAGGGCGGTATCTCCTCGCCGCGCTTTCCCCGTATCCCGCCGCCCTTTCCCTCGTAGCCAGGTATCGGCTTCCCCGACATGGGGTTGATATGCCCCGGGTACCCGTTGCCGTCCCAGCGCTCGTGGTGGTTGAGTGCCACCAGGTACGCCGCCTCGTCGAAGCTTGAGTATTTCTCCGCGAAAAGGCGCGCCCCCAGGAAGGTGTGCTGCTTCATGATCACGTACTCGTCTTCGTCGAGCTTCGCCGGTTTCTTGAGAATGGCGTCCGATATCGCCACCTTGCCCACGTCGTGGAGCATGGCCGCCATCCTCAGAACGTCCCTGTTCCGGTTGAACTCGTCGCTGACGCATCCGCACCGGTTCGACCAGGACTCGTATATCTCCACCGCGTACGACGCCACCCGGTTGACGTGGGGCCCCGTCTCCTTGGGGTCGCGGAGCTCGGCCATGCTGATCATGCGCAGGAGGAGGGCGCGCGTCATCTGCGCGCGCTCAATCGCCACGGCCGCGCTGCTGGCGAAGTAGACGATGAACGGCTCGTCGTCGCGGGAAAACGGCGTCACCTCGCCCATCGGGTTTTTCGCGTTGATCAGCTGGAGCACGCCCACCACGGTCCCGCGGTTGGACTTCAGCGGCACCGTGAGCATGGACGTCGTGTGGTATTTCGAGAGCTCGTCGTAGTGGACGCCGAACGAGTAGGGCGAGCCTTCCGGGATGGCGTAGACGTCGGGGATGTTGAGCATCTCCCCGTTGTTCGCGACGTAGCCCGATATCGTCTTGTTGTCGATGGGGACCGTGAAGGTGGAGTAGATGAGCTTCTTCCCGGGCGCGAGCTTTTTCTGCAGGGTGTCGTTCTGGTTGCACTGGAACTTGAGCTTCCCGCCGTCGGCGATGTAAATGGAGCCAGCATCCGCGCCGGTGAACTTCCTCGCCTTGGTGAGGATGTGCTCCAGGAGGATGTCGAGGTCCTGAACCAGGGTGATCTCGTTTCCCAGGAGGACGATTTCGTTCAGCTTTTCCTTCTCGTTCAGCATGGCACCACCTCCCCGTCACACGGAGTCAGGAGAGCTTCCTCGCCTCCGCGAGCGCCCTGTCATAATCCGGGTGTCCCGTCACGTCCGGAACGATTTCCACGTACCGCACCACCCCTCCCCTGTCGATGACGAATATCGCCCTGGCCAGGAGGCGGAACTCCTTTATGAGCACGCCGTACGCCGTGCCGAAGGACACGTCCCTGTGGTCGGAAAGCGTCTTCACGCGGTCGATGCCCTTCGCCGCGCAGAACCGCGCCAGCGCGAAAGGCAGGTCCACGCTGATGTTCAGGAGCACCGCGCCGCCGGGAAGGCTGCCCGCCTCCTGGTTGAACCGCGTCGCCTGCAGGTCGCACACCGGCGTGTCCAGCGAAGGCGTCACGCTGATGAGGACCGTCTTGCCCGCGAAATCGGCAAGGGTCACCTCCTTCATCTCTGACGTGAGTACCTTGAAGTCGGGGGCCATATCGCCCGCTTTAACGGGATTACCCGTCAGCGTCACCGGGTTTCCCGCCATCGCCACCAGGTTCTTCCTTTCCATAGCGCTCCTCCTATCGGGCAAAAAGCCGCAATCTTCCATCCTATCACCCCGCTACGGGGCTTTCAACTTTTTTCGCCGTTTTCAGCATGGATGACAGAAACGATCCTGTCAAGGCAAAAGGCCTCTCCGCGCCAGCTCCTTCCTCGCCCATCGGAGGCCGTAGCGCCCGACGAGTCCATAGAGGCCCAGCGCCGCCGGCGTGATCTTTACAAGGAACGGTGTAAGATAACAGAGCCGGACGAGCGCCATGTAGAGTTCGTCGATGACACCGGCGCGGATGATGATATCTGCCCCGCGAACCGGGAGCTTCCACCGTCGCGCGAGCTTTTCCGCGATGGCAGCTCCGTCCCGCATCGTCACCACGGCATCGAATGGCCCCGAGGGCCGATACGGTTCCGCCTCGCAGTTCCCGAGAGCCCGGACGGCCGCCGCCGCGAGCTCATTCCGCCATTCCCGCTCATCGAGGGAGCCGGGCCCCCCGGACTTGTCGATTGCAAAGACAGAAATGCCGGGAACCGCAGCGCGCGCCTGGGCGCAGGCCACGGGGCAGCCGGAGAAGAACACCGGCCTCACGCCGCGCGAAGCGAGGGACGCCGCGAAGAGCTCCACCTCGCTCAGGAGCCTCCCGTTCGCCTCCAGGCGCGCGATACGCGAGGTGAGCGTGTGCGCCAGGAGGCCGCCGCTCCCCGATGCCGCGTGCATGCCGATGAACATGACCGCCTCCGCGCCACCGGGATCGCCGATTCCCGGCACAGGGCCCGCCGCGTATCCCTGCATCACCCGGACGCCGGCGGGGAGCATGTCCGGGAAGATATTGTATCCCGTGCGGTGGAAGTCCTTCACGGCGACGCGGCGCACGCCGCCCCCCAGCAGCGCCTCGACTACCGCGGCAACGTCCCGCGTCATCCCCAGGCAGGCGCGCACCCACCCGGGAGTTTTAAAGGAAGAATCCTCGTAGCTCCAGCAGTCGGCGCTCCCCTCGAT
>JAGODF010000080.1 GCA_017998375.1 Spirochaetota bacterium | reverse complement strand
TTTTATTCTTCATTGATGATATCCCCGAGTAAAATTATCGGGCGGGATGTACAGAGTCCCCCGCTCTGAACGAAAAGCGTCCCGGGACGATACAGGTCCCGCACCATATTCATCGGCCGATTCTGCCCTAAAATCAAGTAAAATAGGGGGAGGGTGCGCCGGTCCAGAGCTTGGTGGAAGAAAACCGGTTGACAAGTTAGAGCAATTACTCTATCATTCCTGAACCAGAGAATCAATCACTTACAAGAGGGACATGGATACCAGGAGCAGGATTGCCGAGGCGGCATTGGGACTTTTCAACGAGAAAGGGGCACACAGCGTCACGACGAATCACATAGCTCGTGCCATGGATATCAGCCCGGGAAACCTGTATTACCATTTCCGGAATAAGGAAGAAATCATCCGGAAAATATTCGAGAACATCATGGCCGACTTCGACCTGATCTGGAAGGAAGGAAGGGATGCCGGGGCCGGGCCGGCAGAGTTCCTGAAAAAACTTGAGGGCATGTGCGAATTGTACTTCAAGTACCGTTTCTTTTACCTGGAGATAGCATCCCTGCTGGCCCAGGACGGGGAGCTGAGAAAGCGCTATCAGAAAAACCAGAAAAACAGGTTCGCCCAGCAGAAGGAGTTTTACTCCGCGCTGGAGGCCGGCGGGTATTTCAGGAAGACCCGGGGCGACGCGGAAATCGAGTCCGTCATGACCGCCGCCTGGATCGTGAGCGACCAGTGGCTCACCCACCTGTATATCAGCGGAAGGCCCGTGCTCCCCGAGACTATACGGGAGTGCATCCCGGTGCTCGTCGCGCTTATCAGTCCCTATCTGACCCCGAAGGCGTTCAGGGAGATGGGGGGATACCAGACTGATAGGGACTGACAGTTATTATCATCCCCCGCCTCTTCGATAACAGCTCCTCGCTCTCGCATACGATTCCCCTAACGCCGGTACTATTTTTTGTAGAATTTGATAAAAAAATCCCTCCAACACTTGACATTAGAGTAAAAACTCTATATTTTAGATATATTAGAGCTTTTACTCTATTTATCTTCACTGGAGGCATGTCATGATGCTGGACCGCAGGCAGTTTCTAAAAACAGCGGGGACAGGGGCGCTGGCCCTCGGAGCGCTCCCCCCGCTCCTTGAATGCGCGGGGATACGCCGCAGGGACATTCCCTCCTGCGAAAGCGCCGCGACCTGCCCCTCGCTCACGCCGGAGGAGCGCGGCATTCTCTGCCTTGCCTCGCTCGCGCCCAGCGGCCACAACACCCAGCCCTGGACGGTGCGGAAAGCCGGGAACAGGCGCTGGATAATTGGCTCGGCGCGGAACCGGTGGCTCCCCGCCGTGGACCCGGAGAACAGGGAGATGCTGCTATCAATCGGCGCGTTCCTGGAAAACATTTCCGCCGCGGCGGAACATTTCGGCAGGCGGGCCGATATTCGCGTAATGGCGCACAGCGGTCATGATCCGGAGATCGCGGAAGTGACGCTCGCGCCGGCCCCGGGCCAGACAAGTACGCATATTCTGGAGCGCATCAGAACACGGCGCACGGTGCGGAGCGGACACCTCGCCAGGGAACTCTCATCATCGGACGTGGCGCGCATCACAGCCGCCGACGCGGGCGGGATATACTTCTTTCCGCTTCATGGACGCGAAGGGCGGTTCCTTGCCGAGGGGACCATCGAGGCCAACCGTACCCAGGCCTGGCGAAACGCCGCCCAGGAGGAGCTCTCCCGCTGGATACGCTGGACCGATGCCGAGGCGCGCAATCACCGGAACGGGCTCACGCCCGAAAGCATGGAGATAGGCGGAATGGCGGGATGGTTCGTGCGCCACTTCTTTGACAGGGAATCGGTCCTGTCGGAGAGCTTCCGCAACAAGACCGTGGAGATAACGCGTGAACAGACGGGCTCCTGCGGCGGATGGCTGATACTCACCGCGGGCAGTTCAAGCGTTTCATCGCTCCTGGAAACGGGCAGGCGCTTCCAGAGGTTGTTTCTCGGCGTGAGGGAGATGAATATCGCCCTCCACCCGATGACACAGATGCTGGAAGAGGTCCCGTGGAAGGACAGTGTCGCCTCGGAACTCGGGCTTCCGGGCACGGTGCAGTTCATCATCCGGGCGGGCTATATCGGCCGCTATCCCGGGCCCGTGAGCCTGAGAATGCCCCTGGAAAGACTGATTGCCGGGTAAGCGAAAATTACTGCCCGAGGCAGGACGGGTTGACGCTGTTCACATTGACCGGAGCGTATTTCACTGAATTACGCGATCCCCTGAAGTCGCCGTCCTTCACCAGGAGGCCGGGATCGTTCCCGAAGTGCGCGTTCCAGCGCGCCTGGTAGACACGGGAAAGGGGCAAGTACGACCAGTGCCACCGTTCCTCCATGTAGCCGGCCTTCCTTCCCGCGCTGAAGGGCTGGCAGAATCCAAACTCGTGGGCGCGCGACTTCAGCCACGCGTAGAGCTTCGCGCCGTTGCCGTTTTCGTAGTAGGCGTTCTTCAAAATGTTGATGTCGAAGTCGGTGCCCCAGTGGTGGCGCGAGGTGCCAGGCACGGAGGAGGAGCGCAGTATCTCGTCGGCGATCTCCTGGTCGGTCATTTTCTTTTTCCCTGAAGCCAGCCCCGCCCAGCGGCGCTCCCAGATCGCTTTCTGCGTGTCCCAGTTCCGCGTGGAACTCTGGACCCAGAACTTTACGCCGGGCAGGTCCTTCTTCAGGGCCAGGTACATCTTCTTCAGCGACTCCGCGGCCTCCTTCCGGAGATAGTGCGGCCGGTCGCAGGGGATGCCCAGGTTCGCGAGCTTCACGAAGAGCGGGTGCTTCACCGGATCGAAGCGCCCGCGGACGTAGTCCCGTTCAGATACAGGGCCGTAGTCGGGTGATGCACCATCGTCGCCCGCGAGAAGGCCGCACGACAACGCCGGTGCGAGGAAAAGCGCCGCGGCGATCATCATCCTCAATGACTTACACGAATTTTTCATAGACCTCCACCATCGTGCGCACCGCCCGTTCCCAGGTAAACTCCGTTTCCACGCGCTCGATGCCGCGGCGCGACATGGACGCGCGCCGTTTCCCGTCCGCCATCACGGAGGCGACGGCGTCGGCGAGCGCCAGGTGGTCACGCGCAGGGACCACGATGCCGGCGTCGCCCACCACCTCCGGCAGCGCGCCTCCGTCGCTCGCGATGACCGGCGTCCCGCACGACATCGCCTCGGCCGCGGGGAAGCCGAATCCTTCGTAAGTGGACGGCACCAGTGCAAGCTCCGCCTCGTTGTAGTGGCGCACGAGGTCGTCCTCGGTGATTTTTCCGGTGAACTCGACGCGCTCCCCGATGCCGAGGTTCTTCAGCAGGAGGTCGGTCTTCTGGTGGTGCGGCGCACCGCCGTCCACGACGGTGAGGGTGATATCATCCTTCACCAGGGGCAGCGCCTTGGCGGCGTAGGCGAAGCCCTTCTTCCCGTCCTCGACATTGCCCACAAACAGTATCTTCCCCTTCTTTTTCCTCACGTTCTTCAGCGGCCGGAAGATGCTGCGGTCCAGCCCGTTGTACGCGACAGTCTGCTTTTCGAGCGGCACGCCGAAGTAGTGCGCGTTCTTCCGCTTCGAGTCCTCGGAGACGGTGATGATATGGTCCAGGCGCTTCGAGACAATGCGCTGCATCTGCAGCGGGTAGAACATCACCGCCTTCGCCTTGCTGTAGAACGACGCGCCGCGCTCGATGACGTTCTCCAGATCGATGAAGAGCGGGTGGTGGATGGTGGCGATGAGCGGGACACCGAGGCTCTTCATCAATAGAAAACCGTAGCCCAGGCACTGGTTGTCATGGATGATATCGAACCGCAGCTTCGGCAGGAGCTCCTTCAGGTACAGGAAGGCGCGGATGCTGAAGGCGTTGATCTCCGAGAACGAGTAGAGGCGCGTACTCAGGTACTCGTACAGGTTGATGGGTGAGAAGATGGCGAACGGGTCCCGCGCGTCGATGACGCGCAGGCCCTTGCGGATGAAGTACTCGCGGTTGGGGATCCGGTGGACGGTGACGCCGCGCATGGGGAGCGGCCAGGGCGGCCCCACGATGGCGTGGACCTCGTGGCCCTGCCGCGCCAGTTCCTCGGCGACGTATTTCAGGTAGATGCCCTGGCCGCCGCAGTAGGGATTGGCCCGGTAGCAGAGAAGGCAGATCCTCATTTGCTCCCCCAGCCGACCTTCTCGTAAAGCGAGCCGAGCAGCACCACGCGCGACGGGTCTATCTTCTTCTTGATGCGCGCCGGGTTGCCCGCCACCACGACGTTGGGCGGCACGCTCTTGGTCACCACGGCTCCCGCCGCCACCACGGAGTTCTCGCCTATGCGCACTCCCTTGGTGACGATGGCCGAGTCGCCTATCCAGACTCCCTTCTCGAGGATGATGGGCGCGGTCTTGCCCACGGGCATGGTCCGGTCGTGCACGTCGTGCCAGTCGGCGTCGGTGAGGTAACAGAAGTTCGCGAGCATGCAGTCGTCGCCGATGGAGACGCGCGTGGCGCTCGATATCCGCACGCCGTGCATCACCAGCACGTTGTTCCCGATGTCGATGCGCCCCACGTGCTTCCCCATCCGGACGGAGGTGATGGAAGTCCGGGCGCCCTTCCCGCAGACGAAGACCGCGTTCTTCCCCAGGGTGATGTTGGGCCCGAACACATCCACGTTCCAGAGGCCCCAGGCGTATGGGCGCGCGGCAACGCTCGCGAACCTCTTTTTGAAGACGAAGTGGTAGTACAGGAGGGTCCTCGCCCTGTACAGGAACTGGCGTATGCGGGAAGGCTTGATGTCGTAATCCATGCAGGGGTTCCGTTGCCACTGGCCGCTGGTATCGCCCCGGGGGGCCTGGCACAGTGTCCCAGACGCGCCCCTCCTGTCCAACCAAAATTTTGTTGACGCGGCCCCTTCCTATCGGGCATCATCGGGAAGTGCCCGTCATTGAGAAAGCGCCGGAACACGGCGCTCGCAAATAACCAACCACATGAACGCTGTCCAGGAAATACAGGAAATTCTGAAGTCCATACGACCCGATGAAAAGAATCGGGCCGGCTGCATCTATCTCAACACCATAAAGAACGAGTTCATCACCTTCCCCGGCCGCGTGATGATACCGAAGATCCCCGTGAAGGAGCTTCCCTACCAGGCCGCGGTGAAAACCGTGGCCGACCTGCGGCAGTATTTCCCCGAGTTCCTGCTGGGCCACGCGCTCATGGAAAAGCGGAAGCCCGCCGCCGACCTCCACAGCCTCCAGTTCGCCATGCCTATGCAGGGGCGCCTCCTGGGCTTCACCCATTTTTTCAAGATGGACCTGCGGTTCGGCGGCGACTCGAGCAACGTGGTGGAGAAGGGCGATACCACGCTCTATCCATCCTACAACACCAACCGGATCTACTACAAATCGAGGCTGATACCGTCGGTCCCCGGCGACGGGGACGACTTCTCCCCGGTGCAGATCTTCGACGAGGTGACGGTGGAGTCGGACATGCACTTCCGCACCTTCGCGGTCTTCGACGAGGTGGGCACGCGCACAATCACGCGCGAGCTCCTGGAGCGGCTGGCCCTCGACGTCTTCAGCGTGTCGAAGGAGCTCTACCCCTTCGTCGTCTTCGATTTCTTCACCGCCTGCTTCAACGTGCCCTACCCCACGCGCGCGGCCCTCGACAGGGCGCTGGAAATTTTCGAGCCGCTCTTCTTCGTGCTCTTCGGCCGCTACCGGAGCACGGACGCGCTGGCAAAGCGCGACGCCATCCTCGCTGCGTTCCCGGGCAGGCTGGAAGCGGCGGAGGGGGCGCTCGCACCCACGGCGTCGTTCATCGGGGAGATGAAGGATTATTTCAGGCAGTATGCCATCATCCGCGACGACGACCTTGCGCTGAAGGGATGGTGGAAGCTGGAAATATCGGCCACATGATCTCCCGCGCGAAGAAGCTCCTTGCCGCGGCGGCGGCCTGTATCGTCCTCCTCCCCTCCTGCGCCGACCGGGAGCTCCGCGTGGTTTCCCGGGAAGCGGGCCAGGACATCACCCGCGAGGGAAGGATCGCCGACCGCTCGCTCGTCTTCGCGTTTCCGCCGTACCGCCGCGGCGGCACCTGCCGCGATCTCTTCAACTATCTATATTTTAAGGGCGATACGCTCTGCTTCAGCTTCCGATTGTCACGCAGGATAGAAGGCCGCGCCGTCGCCGCCGCGTTCATCGAGCCCGCGACGGGCAGGCGCTTTTCCGCCGAGAGACTGGAGACGCACGGCGACACCGTCTGGGGATTTTCGCTTGTGGGAAGCCTGATGGAGAAGTTTCACGACACGCGGCTGGGCGACGCGGTGCCGGAGGGCGCTTTCTGCTGCAGGGAGATCCCCTTCATGGTGGAACTTTCAATGCCGGGAAAGGAGGGCGATACAACCACGGCGAGGATCGAGTCATCGTTCCGGATCGAGTACCGCTGAACGCGACTACCCCAGGCGCTTCACCGTCTGCCAGATGCGCGCGATGTTTCGCCTGGCGTCCTCCCAGGTCTCGACGATAAAGGGGTCCTCGCGCGCGGGACGGTGCGCGTGCTGGTAGTCGGGGATGATGTGCACGCCGCGGCCGTCGTCCTTTTCCTTCGAGAGCTGCGTGCTCTGGGCGACGCGCTCGTGCATCTCCGCCAGGCGCGTGAGGTTCTCGGCCAGAGTCCGTTCCGCATAGCCCTGGCCCGCGATGAGCGCGCGCACATACTCCCAGGCGGTGTCGTTGGACCGGCGCGCGTAAAGGTCCGCGAGCGACGCATCGTCGCCCTCCTCGAGGAGCGCCGCGATTTTCCTCTCGAGCCCCTTAAGCGTGAAAAACTCGATGTAGTAGTTATAGGCGTCGATACCGGCCCTCCGGTTCCTGTCCAGGAGGTAGTTCTTCCCCAGCCCCGGGATGTCGCGGAGCAGGTACACCGCCTTCGGCTCGCGGATGTTTATAAGCCTGTCGCGGGCGCGTATCATCCTGTTGATAATCTCCGGGCGGAAGACGTCGAAATCGAAGGCGCTCCGCCGCGCCAGGTTCCTCCTGCGGAACTTCGCCTCGTTGCGCCGCACGGAATAGATGCTCCCCGAGAGCACCCATCCCGGGAGGATCTCGTTGTGCCCGGACGATACGCCGGGATACGAGATGGAGGAGCGGTTGATGAGCGAGAAGGGAAACTCCACCCGCTGCGGGAGCGCGTCCACCCCGGTGGCGATGATGGTGTAGGGAGCGTCGGAGAAGTCGGAGGGGAACTTGATGTTCACGCCCAGCCCGAAGAAGAGCCCCTCGCCGCAGATGATCTCCTGGTCAGGCGCCTTGCCGGTGTGGTTGGAGCCGACGTTGGCGCCGTATCCCACGTTCCCCCTTCCGTCGGGCCAGAGGGCGGCTATGAGGAGCGATTGGTGGTGGAAACCGGTGAAAGGCCCCACCAGGCAGGAGGTGACTTCCCCCTCGGCAATCCCCGAGTTGGGACCGATGACGCTGTGCGTCACCTTCCCGTGGCGCTCCACGTGGGAGTGCTCCATGAGGAGCGAGCTTTCCACGATGGCGAGCGAAGTGACCGAGGCGCCCCACTGCACGCAGGTGTTGCGCACTACGGCGCCGTGGCTTATCTCGGCCGGCTCTTCCGGCGTCGAGAGGACCGTGCAGTTTTCCACCAGGACCGCCCCGTCGACAACCGCGCCCGCGCCGATATGGCAGTCGCGCACGCGGGAGCAGTTCCGGATGACGGCGCCCGGCTCCACGATGCCGAAGGGGAGCCGGCATTCCTCCATGTAGCGGCGGACGAAGGCGGCGTACCATTCGAGGAACTCACGGTCGTCGCGCTTCATGGCCACGGCCGAGGCCAGCTCCATGGTGAGCTCGGCGAAGGAGAGCACCTCCCTCCCGCCGGTCTCGATCCCCACGGAGATCTCAACGCCGTTGCCGAAGGCGGCGCCCACGCCCGCGGTGAGGGCGCCCACGTTCCGCACCACCGCGCCGTCGCCGACGAGGCAGCGCGACACGGTCCCCGCCCGCGAGACCAGGCAGTTGTTCCCCAGCTCCGACGACACGATGACGCTGTCATAAATGCCGGAAGGAAGCTCCACGCCGGCCTCGCCTTCCACGGGGGAACCGTCGAACGCTCCTATCACACAGTCGCCGTGGAACTCGCAACCGGCAATGAAGGGGGTGATGGAATCACCCGCCGCCAGGACGCGCCCCCAGTCGGCGCAGCGGTTGCCCCGCGACTCGAGCTCGCGGACCTCGGCACCGGAGAGGGGACGCACCGCGTCGCCGAAGAGCCGGCTCTTCCCGGGGCGCGACCGCATGGCTCTCACCTCCGCAAGAAAGGGGGAATCGCGCAGCAGGGTTTCGGCGCGCTCGACCAGCTCGCTTCTCACAGGGAACCTCCACGGCTCGGGGATGGATGCGTGATAGTGATTGTATTCATTTCAAATCCACCGGCAGGTCCTGTATGCTGAACGATTCCAGCGGTATCACCGGCGACCTCGAATCGACGAAGGTGACGGTGACGCGATCCCCCGGCCTGGCGAGCGCGACGAGCTTGGTCCTGTTAGTCTCGCCGTTGGTCGAGAAAATCGTCCCGGGCCGCCCCTCTATCACCATGTAGAACGTCTTGTTCCCGCCTATCACCAGATCGCCGATCCTCTTCAGCCGCGCGGGCCCCAGCACCTTCAGCCCGGAGGCGTCGGTGGATTCCCCGGCCTGGTCGCGTCCCTGCGCCGCCATCACGCGGTATTTTTCGATCGCGTAGTCCAGGTTCCTTTCGACGGCGATGGTGTTTATATTGCTGATATCGACCAGCGCGACCTTCTGGAAAATTCCCTCGCTCGATATGATGGGGAGCACCCAGGTGGGCCTGCCCATGACGTTGTAGGGAATAGGCTGCGCCGGCGACCAGCGGTTGGAGTCCGCGCCGAGCGACGCGTCGACGGTTTCGAGCACGCCCTCCTCGTTCGTTCCGCGCAGGGGGAGATACATGGCGTCCCCGGTGCGGGTGTCCACCATGATGGAGCCGACGAGGGACCGGTCCCTCGACGATACGGAGGTCATCCCGGTGAACCAGAACCTGCCGGCGCTTGTCCTGATGAACCAGAGGTCGTGGGCGGTGGGCATCTGGATGTCCTTCTGTCCCAGGAGCGAGTTCCACCATCCGTTCACGTACTCGCCCCACCAGCGTATCTGGTCGTGCGCGAGCTCCAGGGGTATCACCCTGTCGATCCAGGGCGGTATCTGGCCGCCGCGGCGGAGCGTCATGGCGCCGGTTCTCGGATCGGCGAGTATCACCCCCCGCGTCTTGAAGCCGCTGAAGCCGATTTCCGGCTCCGTGACGGCGATGATGTAATACGGGTTCCAGCTGTCATCGACCTCGAACGTGACGTCCTCGTGACGGAGAGTGGGATACCGGAAATACGCGTTGCGGTCGATCCACTCGCCGAAGAACGCGCTCCTGGTGTATTTCAGCGCCAGCCTCCCGCCGGTCGAGGGATCGCGGTCGACCAGGTCGGCCTCTCGGGTGGGGTCCTGGGCGTTCACGCGTATGTAGCCGGGAACCGTCCTGCGATTGCGCCACTTGAAGAAACCGGAATAATCGAGCGGGAAGATCCACCAGAGCTCTCCGTTGACTTCCTGTATGGCCGCGCTCCGCTCATCGATTTCCAGCTGCGACCCGATGACGGTTCCGTCCTGGGTCTGGCCCAGGACCCGCTTTGCCAGGACTATGGCGGTCTCGCGCGAGACCAGGCGGATCCTGCCCGGCTCGGTGGGCCTGAACGTGGCGGTGAAGCTTTCGGACCGGACATTGCCCAGGAGCTCCCGGTACGCCCTGCTGTGCAGCATCTCACTGCTGAACACGAAGTAGAGCGCCATGTACAGCAGGAACACGACGAGGGGGATGATAAAACCGTCCACGGTCCTGCTGAAAAGATACGGAATCCCGGCGCCGATAAGCGCCGCGAAGAAAATGCTCGCCCAGGTGCCGAAATAGAAAAACCCCACCGAAGGCATGATCCAGATCGACACTAGCAGCTGGAATAACGCACCGGCTACGGCGGCAATTACCGTTTGCACCTGGTAATCATAGGAATTCACGAACTTCAGCGTGGCATAACAGGCAATGCCCGCGATCGCGCCGCTTATTATGATTAATAGAATTATCATATGGAAATCTGTCCGTTTCACAGATCATAGTTTCCCGCACCTGTCAATCGCAATATGCAATCAGGGCGCGGCGCGGCCGGCCATTCATGGATGGAATGGCGGATGGTGATGCGGGAGGATTGCTGGCGGGTCGGTGTTATGCGTTTTCGGGGATATGCGGGTTATGTAGAGTGAGGTTTTCCGGCATTCCCCAGTATATTGTCCAACAAACAGCCCCGGGCACAGAATTTGAAAACAATAGGTAATGTAAAAATGGATAGTTATCGGCTTCTTCATTATAATCAGGCCGATTAAGAACCGTTAGAACTTCCGCAAGATACTTGTTCAAAGCAATCACCACCAGGAACGACACAGACCTCCGGCTCACCTTCCTCATGTCCACGAAAAACTCGTAGTCCCTGAAATCGATCGATATGTGCAGGCGCCGCCATTTTTCCCGGTCGGACTTCTTCTGGTACTCCACGCTCCGCCCGTCCCTCGCCAGCCGCCGGTGCTCCCGCATCAGCCTCTTCATTACCGCCACGACCAGTGCCGACGCCGGCACCCCGGCCATGCGCGCCGCCCTGACGACCTCCTGCCGCATCGCCCTGCTCATGTTCACGGTCGTTTCTATCATCATCGCCTCCATGCGTCTTCCTGCCCGCAAGTACGATTCCGCCGCGCGAAACATTAAATTTTTTCACACCACATATTCTGTTGACGCTTTTTTTTATCAGCCCGATAATACCGCATGCCGCCGGAAACCCGCTCCATCATCGACTATCAGCCTCTCCCCGGTGACGGGCGCGTGTACAATCCGTACCTCCGGGAGGTCCTGGAACTCACAGCCACCCTTCGCGAAAGCGGCGCGGCCGATATCACCCTCCCCCTGCTGGAGCGCCGCGCCGAGTTCGTCTCGAAATACGCCTTCTCGATCCCCACCGCGGACGCCCTGGAGGCTGTGGCGGCCCGCTCTCCGCTTTTGGAAATCGGCGCGGGCACCGGCTACTGGGCCATGTGTCTCTCCGAGCTCGGCGCGGACATCATCGCGGTGGATCACCGCGTCCCCGGCGAGGGTTCTCCCTGGGACATCACCGCGCGTAACCCGTGGCATGACGACACCTGGTTCCCCGTGGAGGAGGGCGATGAAAGAACGGCGGCCCTTTACCCGGAAAGGTCGCTCCTTCTCTGCTGGCCTCCCCCCGAATCCCCCATGGCGCTCAACGCCCTTTCACACTACCTTGCCGCCGGCGGCACAACGCTGGTATTCATCGGAAGCGAGACATCCACCGGGACCGATAGCTTTCACGCGATGCGCAATTCCCTGGAACCGTCGCTCCGCATGGAACTCCCCGGATGGCCGCATGTCGCGGAAGTCCTCACCATCCACCGCGTCCGTCCGTAACATCCGGTGAGCATCAGCCAATATATGCTTGATTTTTCGCCATTATCACCCCATACTTGCCGTGATCCCGCATCCACGTTCCGCGATGCGAACAATCCATGCACGATTATACTGAAAAATTTTCAGTAATAAGCCACCGGGCAACCGCGCAAATGGCCGGGGAGGCCGGCGCATGAGCTTCTGGGCCCTGGCGCATTTTTTCTCGTTCCTGGCAAACACGGTTCTGGCGGTGTACATTCTCGCCCTGAACAGGAAATCCGCGCTGAACCGGTATTGCGCCGCCACATTGTTTCTCTTCTGCGTCTGGAGCCTGGGCACCACTCTCATGCGCGATCCCAGGATTTCCCAGGAACAGGCACACCTGTTCAACAGCGTCGCTTCCATCGGCTGGATATCCTTCAGCAGCGTCTTCCTGCTCTTCGCGCTCCGCTTCACCGGCACCGTCATCGCACGCGCCGCGCATATCATCATCCTCGCCGTGCCTGTGCCTTTCCTCGTAGCGCAGTGGTCCGGCGCCTTCATGAGCGCCTACAGGCTGGAAACCTACGGCTGGGTGGGCGAGTGGAGCGCGTCGCTGCTCACGTACCTGTTCTACGCGTACTACGCCGGCTCATCGATCGCGAGCCTCGTGCTCATCTGGCGCTTCCGCGCGCGGAGCCGGGACAGCATCGCGAAGGAACAGGCCGGCGTTCTCTTCGCCTCCGTGCTCGTATCGCTCCTTCTCGGCTCCCTGGCGAGCATCATACTCAGGCGGCTGGATATCTACTCCGTGCCTCCCCTGGGCGACGTGTTCACCATAGCGTTCGCCTTCGGCCTCTTCTACGCAACGGCACGCTACCGGCTTTTCGTCCTCAACCCATCCGCCGCGGCCGACAAGATCCTCGAGACCATGACCGACGCGCTCATCCTGGTCGACACGGGAGGAACCATCATCGCCTGCAACCCGGCGCTGGGCCGCATGCTCGACCGCGACTCACGCGAGCTCACGGGCCAGCGGTTCACCGCACTCTTCCCCGACGACGAGTACAACAGCGGCTACGTGAAGGAACTCCTGCGCCGGGGATCGCTGTCGAACGTCACGATGAGCCTGGTGGACAGGCACGGGACGCGGATACCCGCACTCATATCGGCCGGCATCATGAAGAACGACGGGGAAAGGCCCCAGGGTTTCGTGGTGGTCGCCCATGACTACACGCCCCTCAGGGAGGCGGAGAAAAAAATCCAGGGCCTCCTGGACACTACCAGGGCGATACTCGAATGGCTTCCCGTGGGAGTCGTGACGGTGGGGCGCGACAGGACCATCCTGAGTGCGAACCATCGTGCGTTGTCGCTTTTGAAGGCGTCCTCCGCGGAGGAGATCATCGGCGCGCCGTGCCACAAATACCTCTGCCCCGGAAATGCCGGCGCGTGCCCCATCATCGACGAGAACAGGAAGGTGGACAACGCCGAGCGGACCGCAGTGTGCACAACGGGAGAGCACATCCCCATCCTTAAAAGCGTGATGGAAATAGAACTGGAGGGCAAGGACATCCTGATAGAAGCCTTCATCGACATCTCCGATATCAAACGCTACCAGGACGAGCTCACCTTTGCGCGCGATGCCGCCGAGGCGGCGAACCGGGCGAAGAGCGCCTTCCTGGCGAACATGAGCCACGAGATCCGGACCCCCCTCAACGCGATCCTCGGCTTCACGCAGCTCCTTGCGGGCGCGGAAACCGACAGGGAGAAAGCGGACAAGCTCTCCATCATCGCGCAGTCCGGCGAGAACCTGCTCTCCATCATCAACGACATCCTCGACTTCTCACGCATCGAGGCAGGGAAGGTCGTCCTGGAGGAGGCGGATTTCTCCGTCACCGAACTCTGCGAGAAGATTCACGGGATGTTCTCCCTCCGGGCCCGGGAGAAAAATCTCCATCTCACCGTTTCCGCATCCGGGGAGATACCGCCCCGGGTCATCGGCGACAGCCAGCGCGTGCGGCAGGTCGTCTCCAACCTGGTGGACAACGCCCTGAAGTTCACCGATCACGGCGGTATCGCAATCGAGTGCGGTTATGAAAACGGGTCGGCGGTCTTCCGGATCACCGACACGGGCATCGGCATTCCGCAGGAGAAGCACGCAACGGTGTTCAACGCGTTCGACCAGCTGGACCCGTCACCCTCGCGGAAATACGGGGGCGCGGGCCTGGGCCTCGCCATCGTGAAGAACCTGGTGCACCAGATGGGCGGTTCCATCT
>JAGODF010000078.1 GCA_017998375.1 Spirochaetota bacterium | reverse complement strand
AAGATGGCCACAGTGGCACAGAGCACACGGAGAAAAGCAGATATTATTTTCTTTCCCTCTGTGACCTCTGTGTCTCCTATGTTGTTTGTCAAGACCCCGCATAAAAAATTATGCCGCAATTCCATATCTTTTTAACTTTTTTTCAACAAAGTCGGCAGATGCATATCTATATAGTTCACCAGATGTAATCATTGCATACAGCACTTCCAGCATTTTACGTGCAACCGCAACTATCGCTTTGTTGTGGCCTTTTCGTTCCTTCAGTCTCATGTAAAACACGCTTAATTCGCCGCTGTCCTTCGCTCTCACCAGGGCATTTGCGCATTGGATGATAATCCTTCGCAATGGGGCACATCCCCTCGTTATTATCCTGCCATAACGAACCGTGTCCCCTGAAATATCCACGCGGGGGACCATCCCCACGTAATACCCAAGCTGTTTTCCATGAGAAAACCGCTCGCAGTTGCCTACATACGCCAGGAGGGTCAATGCCGCAATTGGACCTATGCCTGGCATGGACATTACCATGTTCGCGTAACCGCCATGCTCTTTGAGCACCTCAAGGATCTCGGCAATAATAGCGCTTAAGTTTTCCTCAATCATGTCCATATGACGCGTAACCCGGACCGCCTCGGCTCTACAGTGCTGGGGAAGCAATCCAACTGCACAATCCCTGTTCTTCTTGCTGTCCATGTCTTTCTTCGTAAGGTGTGTCAAACCTGCACTGACGAAAAGACTGTGAAGGCGGTTCTTTCCCTTCGTTAGCTCCCTGGACCAGTATCCCTGCTCACTGCAAAGACGCCGCCAGTTTTCCTCCTCGTCACTGGGTATGCGCACTGTCGGCAGCTCCTCCAGCGGATGACGTTGTGCCAATCGTGCCAGCTTCAAAGCATCCTCCCGATCCGTCTTTTTTAGCGATTGGTAAATCGTCGCCACATCACCGGGATTGAGTACCACAACAGGGACTCTTTTCTCATCGCGAATCCGCTTGGCAATCATAAACGACAGGTTCCCCGCTTCCATAACCACCGTGTCGTCAGCAACCAACCACCTTAAAAGCCCATTCAGCGACTTATGGTCTGTACCCGTTTGGTACCGCTGCAAGGTTCCATCTCTTCTGATTCGCACCACTTCAAGCTTTCTCTTCCCTACGTCAATACCTACATAATTGTTGACAATTCCCGCGTTTTCCATATCTACTTTCTCCGCGATTTTGTTTGAAATCGGGAGGTCTTGATGTGCGCCGGGTTTCATACCGGCACTCCTATTCGTAGTATCATGCTTTCCACATGATCTACACAAGGGGGTTCGGTAGCCGGTTTAAGTTTTTCTCCGTGTCGGTGTCATAGCACCACTGCACAGAACGACCTGCTACCGGCCTCCCGATTTCGTCAAACCGGGAGTGTCACCCAAGCGCACATTATTCAACCACAAAAAACATATCCTCTCTGTGGTTGCCTTTGCCGTTATCCTTTCCCCGCGCCCTCCGCGGCTCCGCGTGAGCCATGTCCGTTGCCGTTTCCCTCCGTGCCTCTGTGCCTCAGTGGTTGTCTCTCGTCGTTGCCTTTCTCCGCGCCTCCGCGCCTCCGCGTGAGATCACCAAAAAAAAAGCGCCGGGTTGGGAGTTCCCGGCGTTTTTCTTTTTTAGAATGGTTCTGCGATGTTGGCTCAGTTACTTTAACAGCTGCAGCACTGTCTGCGACTTCATGTTCGCCTGGGCGAGCATAGCCGTGGCCGCCTGGGTGAGGATCTGGTATCTCACGAAGGAGGACATCTGCTCGGCCATGTCGGTGTCGCGTATGCGGCTTTCCGACGCCTGGACGTTCTCGTACGCGTTCATGAGGCCCTTCGCCGAATGCTCGAGCCTGTTGTAGTACGCGCCAAGGTCCGCGCGCTGCTTGGAGATGATCCGGAGCGCCTCGTCGGCGAGGCCGATCACCGCGTTCGCCTTCGCCGGAGTTGACAGCGAGATGAACGTGA
Organism: Spirochaetota bacterium; assembly: GCA_017998375.1. Lineage (GTDB taxonomy): Bacteria > Spirochaetota > UBA4802 > UBA4802 > JAGODF01 > JAGODF01. The sequence goes on along the minus strand of JAGODF010000078.1, from coordinate 11,831 downwards.
GCACGGTGGGGTTCCGGAGACCAAGGGCTGCGCTGGTCATCGTCTCGATGAAGACCCGTTCCCTCTGGTGCATGTTCGGCCCCATGTGGAACCACATCGACGCGGTCGGGTTCAGGCGCGCGAACGAGCCGGTGAGGAGCTTCATCTTGTTGAATTCCGCCTGGGACGAAATCCGGTCGATTTCATCAACAAGCTCAGATATTTCTACCTGGATCTGCTGACGGTCTTCCGGGGTGTAGATGCCGTTGGCGGACTGGACGGCGAGGACCCGTATCCTCTGTAAAATATCGTGGGATTCCTGGAGGTATCCTTCCGCGGTCTGGATGAGGGACATGCCGTCTTCGGTATTCCTCTCTGCCTGCCTGAGACCCTGGATCTGGGACCTCATCTTCTCAGATACAGCGAGCCCCGAGGCATCATCGCCGGCCCTGTTGATCCTGAGGCCGGAAGAGAGCTTCTCGACGTCCCGCGTTATGCTCCAGTCGTGAAACTTTAATGTCCTGTGCGCAAAGATCGCGCTGACATTGTGGTTTATAATCATTGTATCCTCCTTGAATTATAATTACTATCTTCCGTGATAGCGATCATGATTATAATGTCTTCGCTCCATGTGTCGTCATAATCAAAAATTCGCCTGAACACTATTTTATCCGAAAAAAGTCGATTTAATACGATTATTTCATAATACGGATAAATATCGCCCATTTATTATTATTTTTAAAAAATAGAGGGGCGATAGGAAAAAGTGCCTGATAAAAAAGGCTTGATGTAAAAGATGGTATGCTGTTTGCACCATAGGTACCCCCTTGAAGGGGCGGGCCGCGGCCCGATAATCCCACAGGCCATCGGGGAGACACCAGGACACCATAATGCTTGGAAAATACGGCGGATACAGCGGCAGGCTCAGGAAGCCGGCAACGGGGGGACGCGGGTCCCGCCCCGCGTCCTCCTATTCCCTGGATATATCCGGCTACCTGGGTGACCTGTTTGAAAAGGCACGCGGCCTCTTCCTGAACCACCGCACCCTGGTCCTCGGCGTGGCGGCGGGGCTTCTGCTGGCCTTCGTAGTCATCATCGTCATCGATTTCTTCAAGGTGCGCAGCATCGCCAACTACTCCCCCAACGTCACCACGAAGATCTACGACCAGCGCGGGGAGCTGGTGGCGGAGCTCTTCCGCCAGAAGCGCGAGGTGGTTCCCCTCACCAAGGTGCCGCGGGACCTGGTGAACGCCTTCATCGCCATCGAGGACAACGAGTTCTACGACCATTTCGGCATCAACGTCAAGGGTATCGTGCGGGCCTTCTTTATCAACGTCTTCTCCGGGCGGATCCGTCAGGGCGGCAGCACCATCACCCAGCAGCTCTCCAAGATCCTCCTCACGTCGCGGGCGCGGAGCATCTACCGCAAGGTGAAGGAAGCCATTATCGCCCTGATGATGGAGATGCACTACTCCAAGGACGAGATACTGTCGCTCTACCTGAACCAGATCTTCCTGGGCCACGGGACCTACGGCGTGGAGTCCGCGGCCCGGTTCTATTTCCAGAAGCATGTCTGGGAGCTCAACCTGGCGGAGTGCTCGCTCCTGGCGGCCATGCCCTCGGCGCCCAACAGGTACTCGCCCATACGGCACCCGGAGCGGGCCATGGAGCGCCACAAGGTCGTCCTGGCCAAGATGGTGGAGATGGGCTTCATCACCATTCCCCAGGCGGAGCAGGCCTTCACGCAGTTCTGGCCGGAGTACTACGCCTATATCAGCAGCCTGCCGCCGACGCACAACGCGTGGTCGGCCAGGCTCGACAGGGCGCCGTGGTTCACCGAGTACGTGCGGCGCATCCTCATCAAGAAATACGGCGAGGAGGCGGTCTACGAACAGGGCCTCTCGGTCTACACCACCATGGACCTCAAGAAACAGCTGGCGGCCCAGGAGGTGATGGCGGAGGCCACCAGGCAGCAGACCAGCGTCTCCAGCCGCCTGGCCTACCAGAGCGACGAGTACTTCATCGAGCAGTTCACCGACCCGGCGGAGATGTTCTCCCTGCTCCTTGATATCAATCCCTTCCAGAAGACCGGCTCCCTGGAGAACAGGACCATGAGCCGCCACATCCAGGAGAAGATGCTGGAAGAGATCGACATGCTGAACTTCCTGGTGGGCTTCAGCAACGTGGGCCAGCTCCTGGACGATTTCAGGAAAAAATACTCAGACGAGCGCGAGTACCAGAACGTGGAGGGCTGCCTGGTCTCCATCAACCAGCACACCGGGTTCATCGAGGCCCTGGTGGGCGGGAGCGAGTTCACCTCCATCAACCAGCTCAACAGGGTGATACAGTCGCGGCGCCAGCCCGGCTCCGCCATCAAGCCGCTCCTCTACGCCGCCGCCATGGAAACGGGCACCTACTCCCCCGCCACCATGATGCTCGACTCGCCCATCATCTTCATCGACCGCGAGGGGACCGACTGGATACCGGAGAACTACAACAACGAGTTCCAGGGGCTTATGACCCTCAGGACGGCGCTGGAGCACTCCATCAACGTGGTCTCCGTGCGCCTGGCCGAGGCACTGGGGATCGACCACGTACTGCGCTATTTCAACCGGCTCCTGAACTTCAACGAGCGGGAGGACCGGGGACGGATACCCAGGAACTTCTCCATAGCGATAGGCTCCTTCGACGTGTCCCCCATGGAGCTGGCGCGGGCCTACGCGATCATCGCCAACGGCGGGAACAACGTGATACCGTTCGCCATCCGGCAGGTGAAGGACCGGGACGGCAAGGTACTGGAGGACGGCGAGGCGGAGGTCCGCAAACAGCTCGCGGAGATGGAAAAGAAGGGGAATCTGCGCCTCCTGAAGCCGGAAACGGCCCAGGTGATGATAAGCATGCTGCGCTCCGTCATCCAGAAGGGAACGGCGCGGGCTGCCGGAATCGGGCGCCCCGTGGCGGGGAAAACCGGCTCCACCAACAACTGGCGCGACGCCTGGTTCGTGGGATTCACGCCGCAGCTCACCACCTGCGTATGGTTCGGCTACGACGCGCAGGGGCTTTCCCTGGGCATAGGGCAGGCCGCGGCGGGTGTCGCCGCGCCGGTCTGGTCGCGCTACATGAAGCGGGCGCTCGCGGGCGAGCCGGTGATGGACTTCCCGGTCTACGCCGGGCTCCAGGAGTCCGTGGTCTGCGCGAAATCGGGGCTTCTTCCCACACCCAGCTGCAAGTCCACAATCACCGAAGTGTTTCCCGCGGGGACGGTTCCCTCGAAAAACTGCGACATCTGCCCGGCGATCGAGCAGAATATCGACCTCACCGACACCGCGCCCGACGCGAACATCAGCGAAATACAGCGCGCGGCGATACTGAAAGACCTCAAAAAAAAGAAAAAATCCGGATCTTCCGTGCTCGAAGGCATCGGCAACGAGCTTCTGCGTTAAATTACAGTTGACATTTCACGGCGTTATTATATTAATATTTTTTCATGCAACCCCGCATGAAAAGCGGCGTCACCACCTCCGTAACGGCGGCCTTCCGGGTCTCCGCGATTCCCTTCCTGTCCCACGCCGCTCCACCTGGACCCGCGTGCCGCATCATCAGCGGCGAGGGAAGAAACGCCGGATGCAGCATCTGCGTGCCCGCGTCCCCGGGCGGGGGAGGCGAATAAGATGAAAGCCATTCTCGTCCCCGCCCTCGTCGCGTACCTGGTCCTCCCCTCCTGCTCATCGTCCCGCAACACCTTCTCCGAGGAGTCCTGGCACGCCGAGGTCAACGGCACCGACACCGCGAAGCTCCACGCGCTCCACTTCAGCGACGGCGAGTTCTTCAATCCCTGGATGCCCATGAAGAACAAGAGCATGCTGAGCGTCTTCGAGTGGAAGTTCTCCAAAAAGGAAAACACGTACACGGACGAGGAAAAGCGCTTCATGCCCGCCGTCGTCCCCGGCGCCGTGGACCGGATACGGGCCCTCGGGGGCGCCGATTTCGTCCTCTGGGTGGGGCACAACACGTTTCTCCTGCATGTCAACGGCGAGTTCTGGATCACGGACCCCATTTTTTCCGATAGGGCGCTCCTTCCCCGGCGAGCAACCCCTCCGGGCATCGCTATCGACGACCTTAAAAAAATCGCCCCCAGGCTCTCGGTGATCGTATCGCACAACCACTACGACCACCTGGACGAGGCGAGCATCAAGCAGCTGCCGGCGGACACGCGGATATACGCCCCCCTGGGCCTGAAGCGCTACTTCGAGGGCCTGGGCCGGAAGAATGTCCGCGAGCTCGACTGGTGGCAGGAGATAGACTGCGGCAACGGCGCCAGGCTCGCCTGCCTGCCCGCCCAGCACTGGTCGAAGCGCATCACCCAGCCCTTCAACACGACGCTCTGGGCGAGCTTCATGCTCACGACCCCGAAAATCACGGTCTACCTGGGGGGAGACAGCGGTTATTTCACGGGATACCGCGAGATAGGAAGGAAGTTCCCCCGCATAGACTACGCGCTCATCCCCACGACCGCCTATCACCCCCGGTGGTTCATGCATTACGCGCACATGGACGTCGCCGAGGCGCTCATGGCTTTCCGGGAGCTGGGAGCGCGCAATTTCATCCCGACTCAGTGGGGGACCTTCAGGCTGGGCGAGGAGCCCCCGGGCTATCCGGCCGTGGACCTAAGGAGGAAGATAGCGTCCAGCGGGCTTGACCCGGCGCGGTTCCACATCATGGATATAGGCGGCATAGTGCGCCTTGAAGGGAAGCAGGTAATGTAAGCGGTGGATGTACAGCGCCTCGCCCTTTCCGCGCCGGCAACGGCATCGGAAAACGGCGATGGCGCAAAAAATATTAAAACAGCGGAGGTTATCCGTATGGCAACAGCAAAGAAGAAACCCGCAGCGAAGAAGAAGGCAGCGAAGCCCAAGAAGGCAGCGAAGAAGAAGGCGGCAAAGAAGGCGAAGCCAAAAAAGGCGGCAAAAAAAGCCAAACCAAAGAAAGCCAAACCAAAGAAAGCAGTAAAAAAGGCAGTAAAAAAGCCGGTGAAAAAGGCGAAGCCGAAGAAGGCAGCCCCGAAGCCGGCAAAAAAGGTGAAACCCAAAAAGGCCGTGAAGAAGCCGGTCGCGAAGGCGAAACCGAAAAAAGCGGTAAAGGCTCCGGCTGCGAAGCCGGCGGTTTCAAAGGTAGCGCCGCCGAAACCGGCCCCGGCACAGCCGGCGGCCCCGCCCACGGGGGAAGCCCCGCGGAAGGGTTCGGACAAGTATTCAATCGACGTCACCGAGGGGGAGGACAAAAGGTATTTCGTGATCACGGTGAACAACTACCGCAATTTTTTCACGCTGGACGAGATGCGGAAGCTGGTCAACGTGTGCCACGACGCGACCGACGAGCGGGACGGGATGATGAGGCTGTACAACTGGTTCAAAACGTTCCGCAACGACGTGATCATCAACACGAGGATCGAGGGGAGTTTCGACCCGGCCCTCACGACGATGTACAAGTACCTCGTGACCACGTACTCGGTGAAGGATTGAGGGTTTCAGCAGGAGCAGGACAGCGCGTCGGGGTCCTCGTATATGGACGGCCATTCGATGGACCGGCCGTCCAGTACGGGACCGTCAACGCAGGCGCGCTTGTTTCCATCGACGGTTTCCACGGTGCAGCCGGAGCACAGGCCCACTCCGCAGCCGAAGTAGTTCTCCACGGAAACCTGGACGAGGGCCTTTTTCTTTCTCAAAAGCGACACCGTTTTCGCCATCATGACAGTAGGCCCGCAGACATAGACCGCGTCGTAGTCGGTGCTTTCCGCCAGTTCCGACGCGGCGTCCGTGGCGTATCCCTTCCCGCCGCATGAGCCGTCATCAGTGACTATCCGCATCACGTCGGATACCGATTCGTACCGCTCCCGCAGGTACACACACTCCAGCGATCGCGCCCCGTAGACGTACGCCACTTTCGTTCCCTTCCTGCGGAGCTCGCGCGCCAGGTAGTAGAGCGGCGCGTTCCCCACGCCGCCGCCCACCAGAAGCGCCGTGCCGTTCTCCACGACGGTGAACCCGCGGCCCAGCGGCGCCAGGACGTCGATGGGTCCCGGCTTCGCGTGCTCCCAAAGCCAGGAGGTGCCCCGCCCCACGATCCGGATCACGACGTCGATCACGGAGCCGTTCCGGTCATGGATGGAGAACGGTCTTCGAATGAGCGGATCCAGGGAGGCACCCACGCGGATGTTCGCGAACTGCCCCGGCGCCGATGCCCGATCACCGATGTCGATTTTCATGAGAAAGTGGTCCTTCGCCACCTCGACCGGTTTTTCCAGGAGCGTTGCCATGTGCGGTATCTTTTCCGTGTTTACGGGGCTGTCAATGTATTTTTCGGGGACCGCCCGCCAGCCGCCATATCCTGGCAAATTATCACTTGACGCCCGGATGTATATCACCCATTCTCAAGAGCGTGTATCATGATAAGTTGGATCCCGCAGTGACGGGGGATCCGCCGTCCAGTAGTGTACCGTAATCACGCACCAACACTCTATCCGCGGAGAGGAAATCATGAAAAGGGTATTTTACACATGCTGTATCTGCGTACTGATGGCGGGATGTTCGCTGATGCAGTCCCAGGGCCTCGTGAAGCAGCCGGAAGTCACGTTCGTTGACGCGGTGCCGCACAGCTTCAGCTTCACCGGCTGCAAGGTCGATGTCAAGCTCCAGGCGAAGAACCCGAACTCGTTCAACATCAACCTCGACAAGATGGACGTGCTCCTGTACATCAACGAGCAGAAAACCGCATCCACCGCGTTCAACAACATTTCGCTGAAGGCCATGGACACGAGCCCCCTGAACACGACGGTTGCGATACCGTTCTCCACGGCCGGCATGGCCCTCGTGAGCGCCCTGCAGAGCAAGTCGGCGGTCAAGTACAAGATAGACGGCGTGGCGCATTACAAGACGCCGCTGGGCGTGCTGAAGTTCCCCGTGACGCTCCACAAGAACTGACCGCGGAGCTACACCAGCTTCTCCATCACTACCTCGAGGCCTTTGATCGCGTAGTTCACCACGATGTTGCGGTAATCCACGCGGTCGAAGGTCTTGAGGACGTGGATGAGGCCCACGCCCCCCGTGGACTCCGTTGAATCGATCTGGCGGTAGGTGTTGAAATCGATGTAATACTTCGCCCGGAAGTCGTTGATCAGGCCGATAAGCGCGGAGATCTCGTCCCTGGCCGCCTGGTCGCCGGCGGATTCCATGAACTGGCGCATCCTCCCGGATATCTGCCGCAGTTTCTCGCTGCTCTCCGAGTAGCGGTTGTATTCCCGGAGGTCCATCCCCTCCCCCTCGTCCCGCACCGTGATGATGATCCTCTTCCGGGAATCAGCGTCCTCCACGCGCAGGGTGATGGTGACGCTCTTCTTCTCATCGTACTTGTTCCCGTGGATGATGGCGTTGCGGATCACCTCGCAGAGGCTGAAATCGATGGAGAAAGCGGTGTCCCTGTCGATGCCGGCGCGGGAGACGATCTCCGTGATTACCTTGTCCACCACCAGCGTCTCGAAGTACTTGTTGCTCGGGATCTCCCAGACGACCGCGTCGCCCTCGCTTCGCACCTTCACGTCTTCCTCGCGGATGTCGTATATCAGCTTCTCGGTTTCGATGATCTCCACCAGGGCGTCGACGAGGGCGGGATCGTGGGCGGTACCGCGCATTTTCAGGAGCGCCTTCTTTATCTTCTCCTTCTTCTCGACGGTCTGATATTCCCTCATGGAAAGCATAGTGACGAAATCGTCCGCCAGACCGATGATCCGCGCGCCGGGGTGGATCTCGTTCTTCTTCAGTTTCAGGGGATAGCCGCTGCCGTCGTAACGCTCGTGGTGCTGCGATATTATCATCATCACCCGTGTAAGCTCGCTGAGCTTCCGGATGATCTCGTTGCTCTTGAGCGGGTGGTTCTCCAGGATCATCTTCTCGTCTTCCTCGCAGCCGCTCATGCAGACCGCGAGCTTCCTGTTGACGCTTATCATCCCCAGGTCGTGAAGCAGGGCGGCGATCCTCACCTCCTCCACCTCGTCTTCCGGCATACCGGTCCTCTTCGCGATGAGGACCGCGATCTTCGTGGCGTTCCTGGTGAACTCGTAGAGCTGCATGGAGCTTTCGAGAATGAGGGACGATACGATCTCGATGGCGTCGGCGAAGAGCCTTGTTTTTTCAACGGAGAGGGTCTCCGCGCGGCTGTAGGCGTGGGAAAACCTCATGGCGATTATCACCGACTGGCAGAAGACGAAGGCAAGGAGTCCGAAATGGACGATATTCCCCACCGGGGAGAGGTGCGCGTAATAGAGCATGTCGTTTACGCCGGTTCCCGTGAAAACCAGGAATCCGGCGATGAGGAAATAGATTCCTTCCCGTTTCCTCACGGCGGCCATCACGATGGCCCAGGCGCATACAAGCACCCAGAAGGCGGCGTTGATGGAAAACGGGATAAGCAGGTAGTAATAGAACCTTGCAGGAATCACGAGGATTACCCCGGTGAAGGCGAGACCGATTCCCGTGCTTATAGTGGCGGCCCGCGCGGGAAATTCATCGGGGAGTATCCTCTGAACATAGAGGACCCCCGTTACCTGTATGAGGAAGAAAGTCAGGTATGATAAAAATTCATTCAGCTGCCAGTTTATGGACGGCATTATACCCAGCAGCAGGCGGTTTCCCTCGATGACGATACGAAACGCGGTGACAAGGCAGAAGAGCCCGAAGTAGAGCGATGTCTGGTCTTTCCTCCTGAAGAAAAAGAGCGAGAGGTGATAGAACCCCATGAGGATGAGCCCGCCGAGGGCCATCATGTCGAAAAAGTACACTCTCCTGTTCGATTCCATGAGGCGCGGCGCCGTATCAAGGGAAATGGGCGACCAGAAACCGCCGTAAACATGGTGAAAATTGGAAACCTGGATCGTTATCCGGATATCCTTGTTCTGGGGCCGGAAGACAGCCATGCGGTGAAAGAAATAAGGCACCGACGACTCGGGGTTTGTCCCCACGGTGCCGTTTCCCGCGAGGAGCCTGTCATCGATCCAGAGACGGTATGCAGTGTACAGATAGGGAATTTCCAGGGCGTATTCCCTGTCGATGTCGGGTATTTTCACGGTCAGCCGATATGTCGCGCTGCCATTCCCACCCGCCTTCTCTCCTCCCGGCGCCAGCGTGTTCCAGAAACCAGGGACGCGGATGAACACGGCTTTGCCGGCAGCGGGCGTTTCACCCGGCCCGATAAGCGCATTCCAGTGGAATTCCCATTCCCCGGACAGCTTCACTTTCCCGTCCCGCTCAAAGTTCCAGGACGACAGGTCGATCGTTCCCCGGTTCGCTTCGGGGCCGGACGCGATGGCCGGAACCGGGAGCGACGTCCAGGCAATGCACATGAACAAAACCGCGAAGATGTATTTCCCACGGGAGGGCATTTACCAAATTCTCCACCATATATCATGGGAAAGTCAACCATTTAATATCCCGCGGACACGCGGATTAATGCGCCACTTGTGAAAATTTTTATTGAAATTGGCCGCGGTTTTATCATGCTCTGGGATGGGCACCGGAAACGCTGTGCGCGGGTGTCTACAAAACCTTATCAGCAATTTAATTTAGCGGAAACCGGAGCGGAAAAAATGGCAAGCGTGACATCAAAGAAGCCGGGCGAGTGCATACTCGCCATAGACGCGGGAACCCAGTCGATACGTGCGGTCCTCATCGACCTGAAGGGTAACCTTATCGATATCGTGAAAACCCCGATAGAACCGTACTTTTCGGCGCATCCCGGATGGGCGGAACAGCACCCGGAATATTACTGGAAGGTGCTCTGCGAAACGAGCAGGAAACTCCTTCGCAAAAAAAGCGCCTATCCCGGGATTATCAAGGGCGTCACCCTGACCACACAGCGCGACACCATGATAAATGTGGACCGCGACGGAAAACCCCTCCGCCCCGCCATCGTGTGGCTCGATCAGCGCAAAGCCGCCGTTGAGAAGTGGCCATCCGGCGGGATGAAAATCGCCCTCGCCGCGATCAACATGCTGGGAGCCGCCCGCCATTCCGTGCGCGAGGCGGAGATCAACTGGATCCGTCAGAACCAGCCGGAGATACACGACCGTACCCACAAGTATCTCTTCCTTTCTGGATTCTTCACGCACCGGCTCACTGGAGACTACGTGGATTCCACGGGCAACATAGTCGGATACGTCCCCTTCGACTACAAGAAACAGCAGTGGGCGGCGAAGTCCGACATGAAGTGGAAGATGTTCCCGATTAACGAAGAGTGGCTCCCGCGCCTCGCGCGCCCCTCGGAGCAGATGGGCGCCATCACGAAAAAGGCGTCGAAGGAAACAGGAATCCCCGAGGGGCTCCCCGTCATCGCCGCAGCGGCTGACAAGGCCTGCGAGGTCCTGGGCTCCGGGTGCCTCACCCCCGAGATCGCCTGCCTTTCCTACGGCACCACGGCCACGGTGGAAACCACCAACGAGAAGTACGTCGAGGTGGTGCCGTTCTTCCCGCCCTATCCCAGCGCGATGCCCGGATCCTTCAACACCGAGGTGATGGTGTACCGCGGTTACTGGATGGTGAGCTGGTTCAAGAAGGAGTTCGGCCAGCTGGAAGAGGCCATCGCCGCGAAAAAAAGGATCGCCCCGGAGGCGCTCTTCGACCAGCTGGTGAAGGACGTCCCGGCGGGCTCCATGGGCCTCATCCTCCAGCCGTACTGGTCCCCCGGCGTGAAGATACCTGGACCGGAGGCGAAGGGTGCCATCATAGGCTTCGGCGACGTCCACACCAGGGCCCACGTCTACAAGTCGCTCCTTGAAGGGCTGGCCTACGCGCTGAAGGAAGGCGCGGCGCGGACGGAGAAGCGCAACAAGGTGAAGATAGAAAAGATACGCGTATCCGGCGGCGGGTCACAGAGCAGGGTCGCCATGCAGCTCACCGCGGACATCTTCGGCATGGTGGCCGAGAAGCCCCACACCAACGAGACTTCCGCCCTCGGCGCCGCCATCGACGCCGCGGTGGGACTGGGACTGCACGGCGACTTCAGGATCGCCCTGCGTGAAATGACGCGCGTGGGCGAAACCTACTCGCCGATACCGTCGAACCGTGACCTCTACGGCGAGCTGTACGAGAAAGTCTATCTCGGGATGTACAAGCGCCTTATGCCGCTGTATCAGGAAATCCGTGACATCACGGGGTATCCGCCGAAGGAATAACTTCTTACAGCTCCGGCGGTCCGGCGGGGATGAGGCAGACGAAAACGAATGTATCGTCCCCGGCGTTCCTCATCTGGTGTTCCTCGCCTCCTGGGATGAAAACCGTGTCGCCAGGGGAAAGCGGCACCCATGTACCGGCCGAGTAGACTTCGCCGCGGCCGGAGTGAACGAAAATCTCATGCTCCCAGTCGTGGGAGTGCCGCGGAGTGAACCCGCCGGAACCGACCTCGAAGACACGCATACAGAAGTTCTTTGCCCCGTCGCCGGCGCCAATCGCCACGCGGCCCGTGACGTTCTTCACGGTGTCGGCGTCAAATCTCCTGCCCTCAATTGCTCTGTAGCTCGTGATCTTCATCGTTCCTCCATGACAAGGGACCCCTGATATACACATCTGAAACCAGATCACACATAGAAGGGGAAGACGGGGCGGTCAACTCAAATACCTGGTCGCACGGCATCATTCGTCCGATTATGTTTGACACAATGGGAAAGCCCGATACATAAGGGAGTCCGGACCGGGGTGACGGCGCCTCCGGTCGCATCAATCACCCAGGGAGAAAGATGATGAACCGGCATCCACTCGAAACGATCCAGAAATCCGACGACGGGCTTTTCAGACTGATCGGCGACA
>JAGODF010000412.1 GCA_017998375.1 Spirochaetota bacterium | reverse complement strand
GTATCACACCATTAAATGGATGGGCGACGCCGTTTCCATGCTCGACCAGAGGCTCCTGCCCTCGCAGGAGGTGTATCACACCTACAGGAACTACGGCGACGTCGCCATGTCGATACGGGAGATGGTGATACGCGGAGCTCCCGCCATCGGCATCGCCGCGGCGATGGGCATCGCGCTGGCCGCGAAGACCGCGCACGCGAAAAATCCCGATTCATTCAAAAACGAACTCAACGCGATCTGCGACACCTTCGCGAAGACCCGGCCCACAGCGGTAAACCTTTTCTGGGCCGTCAACCGCATGAAGAAGATAATCGCCGAAGGCAGGTCCGTGGAAGAGCTGCGGGAAAGCCTGGAGAAAGAGGCCGTCGCCATCTGCGACGAGGACGTGGAGATCAACAAGGCGATCGGCAGGAACGGAGCGCGCTTCATCGCCGACGGCGACACGGTGATGACGCACTGCAACGCCGGGGCGCTCGCGACCGGCGGCTACGGCACGGCGCTGGGAGTCATCCGCGCGGCAGTGGAACAGGGGCGGAAGATTAAGGTCTTCGCCTGCGAGACCAGGCCCTACCTCCAGGGCGCGCGCATCACCGCCTGGGAGCTCAAGAAGGACACCATCGACGTGACGCTCATCACCGACAACATGGCGGGCCATTTCATGAAGGCAGGCGCGATACAGAAGATCATCGTGGGGGCCGACCGTATCGCCGAGAACGGTGACACCGCCAACAAGATAGGCACCTATTCGCACTCCGTGCTCGCAAAGGAGCACGGCATCCCGTTCTACGTGGCGGCGCCGGTATCCACCCTCGACCCGGAAACGAAAAACGGTGCGGCGATACCCATCGAGGAGCGGAGCGTCGACGAGGTGGCTTACATCCAGGGCGTGCAGATCGCGCCGGAGGGGATCTTCATCCGGAACCCCGCGTTCGACGTGACGCCGGCGAAGTACATCACCGCCATCATCACCGAGAAGGGCGTGATAGAGAACGTGGCGCAGAACGGAATACGGGGGATGGCAAAAACCCAGTGACGCGCGCCGAAAGGCCGCACTATCATTCGCATGCACCTGCCAGCCCCGGCCGCGCGCCGGGGCTTCTCATTTGGCAGCTACCCATTGAGGCTCCGGGAACTCGTGACGCCCAGCGTCTCGTAGATCTGGAGCGTGGCGCGCGAGCGGTTGAGCGTGTAGAAATGGATGCCCTGCACCCCGTTGCTGATCAGGTCGTCCACCTGCTCGGTGGCCCAGTGGACGCCTACCTTCTCCACCAGCGCGTCGTTCTCGGCGCGGGCGATGTTGCGGAGGAGCCGCGAGGGGAAACGCGCCCCGAGCGCGAGGTCGGCCATGCGCATCATCCCCTTGCGCGAGGTGATGGGCATGATACCGGCGATGATCGGCACCGTGATACCGGCGAGCCTGCAGCGGTCGCGGAAGTCGTAGAAGTCGCGGTTCTCGAAGAAGAGCTGGGTGCAGATGTAGTCCGCGCCGGCATCGACCTTCCCCTTTAAGTTTTCCATCTCCTGGAGCCGGTTCGGTGTTTCGGCGTGTCCCTCCGGATAGCCCGCGACGCCGATACCCATACCCGGAAAATGCTTTTTGATGAATTTGACCAGCTCCACCGCATGCAGGAAGCCGCCTTCCGTTTTCACAAAACCGCCCTGCCCCTTCGGCGGGTCGCCGCGCAGGGCCATGATGTTGCAGATGCCGCTGTCCCGGTAGCGCGTGAGCACCTGGAGAATCTCGTCTTGCGTGGAACCGACGCAGGTGAGGTGCGACACCACGGTGAGATCGGTCTCCTTCTGCAGCTTCACCACCAGCTCATGGGTGAGCTCCCTCGTGGAGCCGCCGGCGCCGTAGGTGACGCTCACGTACGAGGGACCGAGCGGCACCAGGTCGCGGATGGTCGCGTAGAGGTCCTCCGACGACTTCACGTCGCGCGGCGGGAAGAACTCGAAGCTGAAGGAGATTTTGTTCTGCGAAAGTATGTCTTTTATGTGCATATGGTAATATCTCAATTACATCTGATTTTTTGCATTGAACCGATAGTTTTTCATTAAAGGTGAGTCCCTTGCATTACATGGGTCGCCGCCTGGGGGGAAGAGCCTGGTTCTTGGCTTTGCCGAAGAGACTAGCAAGTTCCTTTCTTCGATGCGCGGCAACGATCTCCCGGAGCCCCATCTTGATCGCCTCCGTTTTTGTGGTGGCACCGGTGGCTTTCATGGCGTCCCGCATGAGTTCGTCATCGATGTTGATCATGATTCTCACATGTATTATACTTATGTATTAATACATACAGTCAAGAATATTTCTCCCGCCACCGTCCAAACGCCGATTCTCAACATCCCCCTACCCGGCCTCCTCCCCTCCCTTCGCGAACCTGTTGTACAGGTAGATGGCCAGTATCACCCCGCTGAACATCGCGTAGCCGAGTGGTAGCATGCCGCCCATGCCGATGCCCACCCGCGTGGAGTGGATGAAGCCGAAGAACGAGCAGACGATGAGCGGGAGCGACCAGTAGAACGCCTTCAGGAATTCGCGGTCGATGAGGTAGACCGCCACCGCCGTGAGGAACATCGAGGTGAAGAGCGCCCCCTCCTGGAAGGCGATCACCCCCTTGAGCTGCGGCAGGAACTTCGCGATGAGTTCGTCGGCCTGCGCCGAGCCCACCTGCTGGCTCGCGCCGATGAACTGCCGGAGGATGGACACGCCCCAGCCCGCGATGGCCGGCATGAGGCCGAGCGCAATCGCCGGCGCGTGTTCCTTCGGCGAGGTCTGGAACGCCTGCGCGGTGATGATGACGCCTATCCAGAGAAGGATCGGGTATCCGGCCTCGAGCGGCACCACCGCCTTGACGATGCCCATGATCCCCGTGAGGCAGAGTATCGTCACTACGACGCCGTTCAGCACCGAGTAGCCGGCGCGCGCACCGAGCCCCTTCCAGCCGGGGTGGCCGATATACACGGTCTGCCTCCTATACACATCT
>JAGODF010000077.1 GCA_017998375.1 Spirochaetota bacterium | reverse complement strand
CTACACCCTGGGCTATCTCCGCCAGCACCTGGACCTCTCCCGCGACACCGTGCTTGACGAGGCCTCCGCGGCGCTTGGCCACCACGAGGGCGCCCGCACCTGGGAGGCCGAGAAGGTCCTCTCGGGGCTGGGCTTTTCCGCTGCTGACCTGGCGAAGCACCCCTCGGAGATCTCCGGCGGCTTCCAGGTGCGCCTGGGCCTGGCGAAGGTCCTCCTCTCGGAACCGAACCTCCTGCTCCTGGACGAGCCGAACAACTACCTGGACATCACCTCCATCCGCTGGCTCACGCGCTTCCTCCGCTCCTGGCCCGGGGAGATGATGCTGGTAACCCACGACCGCACCTTCATGGACAGCATCGTCACGCACACCATGGGGATACACCGGCGCAACGTCCGCAAGGTCGCGGGCCCCACGGAAAAATTCTACACGCAGATCGCGGCGGAGGAGGAGGTCTACGAGAACACCCGTATCAACGACGAAAAGAGGAAGAGGGAGATAGAGCTCTTCGTGCGCCGCTTCCGCGCCAAGGCGCGCCTGGCCAACATGGTGCAGTCGCGCATCAAGATGCTGGAGAAGATGGAGACCCGCGAGAGACTCGAGCAGGCGCGCGACCTGGAGTTCGAGTTCTCCTATTCTCCCACCAGCGCGAAGTACGCGCTCACCGCGGAGTCCCTCACCTTCTCCTACGGCGCGGGGCTTCCGGTCCTCATCGACCACCTCGGCATCTCCATCGGCTCGCGTGACCGCATCTGCGTAATCGGGCGCAACGGAAAGGGGAAGACCACGCTCCTGAAGCTCCTGGCCGGAAAGCTCGATCCCGCGTCGGGCACCATCCACATCTCGCAGAACACGGTCCCCGGTTACTACGAACAGAGCAACGTGAGCACGCTCGTGGACACGCGCACCGTGCTGGACGAGGTCGCCGCCGACCTCCCCGCCGAGGAACGGCAGAAGGCGCGCGACATCTGCGGCGCCATGCTCTTCGCGGGCGATGACGCGCTGAAAAGGATCGCGGTGCTCTCCGGCGGCGAGAAAAGCCGCGTGGTCCTGGGAAAGATCATCGCGCGCCCCACCAACCTCCTCCTCCTGGACGAGCCCACCAACCACCTGGACATGGAGTCCTGCGACGCGCTGCTTGCCGCGCTGGACAGCTACGAAGGCGCCGTCGTGGTGGTGACGCACAACGAGATGTTCCTCAACGCCCTGGCGGAGCGGCTGATAGTATTCCAGGACGACAAGGTCTCCGTCTTCGAGGGCGGCTACGGCCGCTTCCTGGAAAAAATCGGCTGGGCCGAGGAAAATGAAGGGGCCACCAGCGCCCCCCCGGCAGGCCAGGCGGCGAAGCCCGGTTCGAAGGAAGCGCGAAAGCTCCGGGCAGAGCTTATCACCCGCCGCGCGAAAGTCCTGAAGCCCCTGGAGATGGGGATCGCGCGCGCGGAAAACTCCATCGATGCCCTCGAGAAACAGCTTAAAACACTGCACGCGGATATGATTGTCGCGTCGGAAAAGGGCGACGGGGGGCTGATATCGTCCCTCTCCCAGGAGATTCACCGTTGCGAAAGGGAAATCGACGCGCTTTTCGATGAACTGACGGAACTGAATCGTCAATTTGACGATAATGCCCGTCATTTCGATGAGGAGCTTGCACAAATTTTGTAATATAGACTTGACCGGCTGTTTTTTTTAGTTTTTACTCTTTTTTTTAAGCCTTTTTCTGCTTTTATGGATATACTGTTTATATCGTACTTGTATTGTGGTTTATTCTGCACTCCATGATATGTGATAAGGTGGTTTGCGAGCAACTTACAGCAAGAGAGCAGTGATGAAAACGCATGTGACTCAAAAATTGACATATTATTCCGCAAGGGCTTTGACCCTGTGCGGTTTTTTAGTTTTTTTGATAGTCACGGCGTGCTACAACGACACGATCGACTCCACCATCACCCAGGAAAACAGCTATGCTGAATCCGTGGAAATAGTTCCCATTCCCGGAAACAGCGGCATGATCCAGACTTCTTCGATAACCAGCGACAGCCTCCAGCTTGCCTGGACCGCCGCCACCGATGAAAAGACTCCGCAGGCCGAACTCGAGTACCGCGTCTACCGCGCCGCGTCCAGCGTGATACGCACGCCGGACGACGCGGAGCTGAACGGCACTCCCCTCTCCGACTGGACCGCCGACGCCAGCTCGATGGACGTGACCGGCCTTGAAAGCGGCAGGGTCCACTACTTCAACGTCATCGTGCGCGCGCAGGACGGCAGGAAGGCAGCCTACGTGATGGTGTCCGCCACGACAGTGGGAGTAGTCTACCTTTATTCTGCTGATGGCACCCACACCGGGAACCTCACCACGCCCTACACTTCCAGCGCGAGGGCGGATGTCGACTCGATCTGCGCGCCCATACCTGTCAGCGGTCCCCTTACGGCGCATGCCTTCATCAGCATCGGTGCCAACGACGCGATCAAGGATTTCCCGGCGAGATACGGCGCCCCCTCGAGCTGGCCGGTGAAGAGCGTTTCGGGCAACCAGATCGCATGGAACTGGGCCGACATGCTCGATGGCAGCATCAACATGAAGCTGGAAGCCGCGGGAGTCGCGAGCACATTCTGGTGGTCCGGTTCGACGACTGAAGGGGGCTTCGATACGGAAAACAACTGCAGCGGCTGGACAGAAGGAACGAACAAGGCACAGGGTATGGAAGGCGCACATAACCTGATATCCGAAGAATGGCTTGCCAGGGACGCCCGCAACTGCAACAACGCCCTCAAAATTCTCTGCGTCGCCTGGTAACAAGCAGGCACAACGCCACGATACGTGAAAGGCGGTACTGACGCGAGAAAGGTTACTTGTTCATGCTTTTTCACACCACCATTCCCTCTATTCCCTGGTTGATCTATCTCTTACTGGCGTACGCGCTCCTTCCCGGTATTTCCTGCATCAATGAACAGTTCGATTCAATCATACGCTCCGAGAATGAATTCAATTCACCAAAGACGCTTCCCGTTCCCGGCAGCAGCGGTATCATCTCCACCTCCTCCATCACCGATGAAAGCGTTTTCCTCTCCTGGACCAGGGCGACGGCTTCCATGGTAAACCCATTGGACCTGGAATACCGCGCATACCGCTGCGATGCCAACAGCATATCCACTCCCGCGGACGCCGAGGCCCATGGAATCCCGCTCTGCGCCTGGACGAAGGACATGGACTCGCTGAACGCAACGGGGCTGGACCCGGGTAAAACCTGCTATTTCAACGTGATCGTCAGGACCCCAGACGGAAGGATGTCCGCCTACGTACCCGTCATGGCAACCACCATCGGCACCATCTACCTTTATTCATCCGGCACATCGCCGGGAGACCTTGCCGTAACGGACGCCCGTACCGACGCGGACGCCCTCTGCGCGGCGGATCCTCCGCCAGGACCCACGCACTGGCGGGCTTTCATCAGCATAAGCGCTGGCGATGCGATAAGCGGCTTTCCTGCAAACTATTCAGTACCCACTGACCGTCCCATCCGCTCCGAGAGCCGGGTGATGATGGCGGGGAACTGGGCGGATTTGATGAACGGTTCCATCAACCAGAAACTGAATGATGCGGGCGTCTCTACCGCTTCATGGTGGTCCGGCTCCTCAGACAGCGGCGATTTTTATTTCAGCGCGAACTGCGACGGATGGACAGACGGAGGCGGCACATCGAACGGCAGGACCGGCTCGCCGGAGTATCTCGATTTCAACTGGATCAGCAATCTCAACACAGACTGTAGCACCGGGCAGGCGATACTCTGCATCGCGTGGTGAGTTTAAAGTTGAAGAAAAATTCATCGGCAGCCGCATCGTGTCATTTTCCCTATTGACTTTTGTTTCGCAGAAGTTCACAATAGCTCCACTCCGCATCTGGATTTCAACACTATGAACAGAAACGGCAGATTCCCGCGAACACTGATCCTTGCGGCGTGGTTCTTCACCGCGGGCATGTGCGTATCTACCGTGGTTGCTGCCGCCGGGGGAGATACATGGAGCGCCCCGGCGCTCCATATCGGCGTGAACGCCGGTTACTCCTCGCTCTCGGGACACTATGCCTCCGAGCTCAACGACTCGTTGCACCTCGGGCTCTCGCTCATCCCGTTCTCGTCGCGCTACCTGCTTGGCGAACTTGACCTCACCTACTCGGCCTACGAACTGTCCGGGAGCGACGGCTCCTATCTCTACTCGACTGCCATCAACGCGGGGCCGCTCCTGAACCTGCCGCTTTCCGGCACTTTCAGCCTGTACGCGGGCCTCCTCGCGCGGGGCAACTACTTCTATCTCGACACGCACAACCTGGACAGGCAGGAAAACACCTTCAAGCCGGGTTTCTCGGTCCGCGCCGGCACGTTTATCGCCCTCCCCCTGGGACTGCGCCTCCGGGCGGGGATCGACTGCTCGCAGGTCTGGCTCTCCGGGACTCCGTTCCGCAGTTACGCCGCGCACGCCGGGATCTCGTACAACCTGCTGCACATTTCCTCCGGCGAATACCGCGAGACCCGGGAGAAGCTATCGGTCTATTCACAGGTCGATCTGCATTACAACGCCGGCGTGAGAAAATTCAACGAGGGCGAATTGAAAGACGCCAAGGAAAGCTTCGCCAGGGTGCTGGCGCTGAAGGCCGACCATGCCGATTCGCGCTCGTATATGGACAGGATCGTTGAAACAGAGAACGAGTACGCCAGGGCCGAGAAACACCTGGAGACCCGCGACTACTTCGCCGCAATTCCCCACCTCTCCCGGGCCGAGGCGAACATGAAGGAAGCCCGCGCCGCACTTGCCGACGTCCGCGCGAAGCTCGCGCCCCAGGTCCCGGAAATGGAGCGCCGCGGCATCCGCGCCTACGACGCCGGCGAATACGGGCTCTGCATCGATCTGATGAACAGGGTAAAGCTCATCGAGCCCGACAACAAGACCGTGCGCATCTACCTGCCGCGCGCCGAGAAGCGCCAGGAGGCGCTCAAAAAGCTTAAATAGCCATGAAGATAAAATACCGACTGGTCCTGGTGTTCATCTTCATCATCCTCATCTCGACGCTGCCGCTGGCGCTCCTCATCCTGGACCGCGAGGAAAGGGAAAAGATCGCGCTCATCACCGAACAGGGCGTACTCAACTGCAGGCTCCTGGCCCGCTCCACCATGAACATTCTCATGGCGAACGGCGGCGACATCCCCACCTCTCGCGTCGACGCGCGGGAAATGATGGCGATATTCACACCGCTCGCCAGGTCCGGCCTCGTACACGCCGACTGCGCCATCGTCTCCGCGCGGCCCGACACGAACGGCATCGTGCTGGCGCGCTACTCCGCCCCGGGATTCTCCTCCTATGGAAAAGACCGTATCGACGCCGGCGAGATGGAGCGCCTGGCTGCCGGGTCCGTCATGAATGCGATATCGATACCCGGTCTTCACGGAAGGTTCTACGAGTTCACGGCGCCCGGGTCACCGTCGGGAAAGGAGGCCATCTGCCTGGGACGCCTGGTCTTCTCCGAGGAGGAGATTCTCAAACCGGTCTCCCGCGTGCGCCGGCTGATGTACGCCCTCATCGCGGCGGCCATCATCATCGTGAGCGTGGTGGCGCTGGTCGTCAGCAGGTTCATCTCGCGCCCCATCGAGGAGCTCACGCAGGAGGTCGCGAACATCGACGTGGGAAATCTCGGCCAGAAGCTTTCCATTCGCGGCAGCGGGGAGATAGGAAAGCTCGCCACCACCTTCAACCACATGCTGACGATGATCGACCTCCACCTGTCGCGCCTCGTCGAGACAAACCGCGAACTGCGCCGCCTCGACGCACTGAAGGACGAGTTCCTCGCCAACACCTCCCACGAGCTGCGCACCCCCGTAAGCGGGATGATAGGGCTCGCCGAATCGCTCCTCGCCGGCGCGTCGGGCCCAGTGGATGAAACCGCGCGCCGGGACCTGGAGCTCATCGTCCGGAGCGGCCGGCGCCTGTCCCGCCTCGTCGGCGACATCCTCGACTTTTCGCGTTTGAAAAACCGCGACATATCCCTTGAACTCGGGACCGTCGATCTGCACGCGGTAGCCGGACTTGTTTTCTCCGTACTCCGCCCGGTAATGGAGCGCAAGGGCATTGAAGCGCGCAACCTGCTGGAGCCGGGGACATGGTTCGCCGAGGCGGACCCCAACCGCCTCCAGCAGGTCATCATGAACCTCGCGGGAAACGCCGTGAAGTTCACGGATCAGGGATTTGTTTCGATATCGGCGCGCGACGATGCGGCTGGGATGACAGCCGTGACGGTGGAAGATACGGGACCGGGCATTCCGGCGGATTCGCTTACACGGATCTTTGAGCCGTTCGAACAGGCCGACGGCTCCATTTCACGGACGCACGGCGGCACGGGACTGGGCCTCACCATCGTGAAAAAGCTCGTGGAGCTTCACGGGGGGACCGTCTCCGTTCAATCGGAGGAGGGGCGCGGCTCCCGGTTCACCTTCACCCTGCGCCGCGCGACGCCGGCCGGGGACACCGCGCGCGCCGTCCTTCCCCTGGAGCCTGCGGCGGCCAGTCCCTCGATCATCGAAGAGATCCCCGCGATTCCATCCGTATCGCGGAAACTATCGGGGAGCCACACCATTCTGGTCGTGGACGACGACCCGGTGATACTCCGGGTCCTGGACAACTATCTCACCCTGGAGGGCTACTCCGTGGTAACGGCGCTCACCGGCTCCGAGGCCCTGGAGCTCGTCGAATCCGGCGCCGTACCCGACCTTATCATCCTCGACGTGATGCTCCCGCGCATCTCCGGTTACGACGTGGCCCGCGCCATAAGGGAAAAGCACCCGCCCCACGAGCTCCCCATCATCATGCTCTCGGCGAAAAACATGCCCGCCGACGCCGTCACGGGGATCGGCGCCGGGGCGAACGATTTCCTGGTGAAACCGCTGGGACGCGAGGAGCTCGCGGTGAGGGTGAACAACCTGGTCGCCATGAAGGAATCGGCGCGCGAGCACCGGAAGCTCGACGTCCTGAAGCGCGACCTCGACATCGCCCACGAGATACAGCAGTCACTGATACTGCGCACGCTTCCGGAAATCCGGGGCGCGTCCATCGCTGTGCGCTACCAGGCCATGGCGGAACTCGGCGGCGATTTTTACGACATCCATTCACTCGGCGACGGCGTACTGGCGGTGCTGATAGCCGACGTGTCCGGCCACGGTATCGCCGCCGCCCTGATCTGCTCCATGCTCAGGGTGGCGTACGCGTTCCATCTGCTGGAAACCACCGATCCCGCGGCGCTCATGGAAAGGATCAACGCGACGATGGGCGATCTGACCCACGGGCAGTTCATCACCGCTCTCTTCGCCGTGGTCGATATTCCCGGCAGGAAGCTTTCCTGCGCGAGCGCCGGCCACTGGCCCGCAGCCATTCTGCGGAATCACGGCGAAGCGTCCCACTTCCCGCCGGATACCGGCATACCCTTCGGATGGGATCCCGCCTTCCGGTACACGGGCGCAACGACGGAGCTTGCTTCCGGCGACCGGATCGTCTGTTACACCGACGGACTCGTGGAATGCCGGAACGCGTCCAACGAGTTGTTCGGCACGGAAAGGACGATACAGGCATCGGCCCGGGAGCGCGCAGGCTCCCCGGAGGAATGCGCTGAATCGATACTGTCGGGCCTCCGGGCGTGGCACGGAGCCCCGGGTTTCGACGACGACGTCACACTCATCATCATCGACATAGACTGATCAGGAAAAGGATCGTACAAGGAGCGCCATATGCCGCTGCAGCTCGACATCGTCCGCATCATAAAAACCAGGGAAGAGAGCGTTAACTTCCGCAACCTCGTCTTCGTGTTCAGGGCCGCCGACGTGCTGGACCTGGACGGCGCCGCCGACCTGCTCGCGGTGTGCGGCGCCTTCATCGACGGCGGCGCGCTCAAGATTCTCATCGACATGGACGGCCTCGATTTCATCGACAGCTCCGGGATCGGCGCCATCATCAGCATCGCCAAGCGGGTACGGGCGAGGAAGGGAGATATCGCCCTCATGCGGGTGCCGGAACGCATCGAACAGGTGATACGTCCGGTCAATCTGATGCGGTTCATCAACACATGCGCTTCCATCGACGAAGCCCTGAAGTTCTTCAGGTTTTCCTGAATCGGAGATGGGCCGTTATCCAATGATCGCTTGACAAAAAGGGAAAAGCAGGTATCCTCAACACCCGGGAGAGGGAATTCATGAGCATACATTTCGAGATAATCAAGGTGACCGCCCGATCCACCGAGTCGGTGGATTACAGCACCATCATCTTCCGCGTCGACTTCGGCAGGAAAGTGGACCTGGAAAACTCCAGCGACCTGTGGATTTTCTTCAAGACCCTCGCGGACGGCGGCGCGAAAAAATTCATCGTGGACATGAAAAACCTGGAGTACATCGACAGTTCGGGGATAGGCGTGATAATCAACACCGCAAAGCTCATCCGCCCGAAGAAAGGGGACATCGTCCTGATAAACGTGTCGCAGTCGATCAGGGACATCTTCAAGGTCATCAACCTCCAGGAGTTCATCAAAACCTTCAACCTGGAGGCCGAAGCGCTCCACTATTTCCGCTACGTGTAAACTCCATGGACGCGGCAGTGCCGTAGAGGCGATTAATCGCGTCTCTACGATTACAGCAGGTCGTCTTCCTGCCGGTGATTGAGCCTCACGGCAAGGCTCATCAGCGCCCCCACGACGATGATGACGAGCAGTATCTGGAGTATCTGTCCTGTCATGGGCACCCCCAAATGCGACATAATAATACTACAGAAAAGCGATGCGAAAGTCAAGGGCTGGGACGATTTTTTTCCCGGGAAGAAAAGTGAATTGACTCCCGCCGGTGATGATTGATACAGCTGGAATGGAATACGCCGTCATTTTACATCACAACCTGGGGGTTCCCCATGAAACTGCGCCATCTCATCATCCCCGCCGCGATCGTTGCCTTTGCGGCGATAGCCTCCTGCACCACGAAACCCGTATCCGCGATACCGGCGAGAATTTCATTCATATCGGGCACCGTCCTCGTTAACGGAAAAGACGCCGCCCTGGGGCAGACAGTCGTACACGGGGACGTCATCGAGACCCGCGCCATGTCCTCCTGCCGCGTCATCGTCGACGATAAAAACATTCTCGCACTACAGGACGACTGCACCATGGTTTACCGAATACGCCAGGAGGACCCTCTCCTCGATCTGAAAAAGGGCGTCCTGGCCGTCATCGTGAAGAACAGGAAAAACATCGATAACCTCAGGGTCAACACTCCCACCATGACCGCCGGCGTCCGCGGCACCGTTTTTGTCCTGGGCGCCGAGGGCCCCGACAAAGTGTACACCTGCCTCTGCAACGGAGTGATCCACTATCATCCCGAGGGACACGCGAAAAGTGAACGCCATGCCGCGGCGCACCACAAGGGAGTGTACTTCAACCGGAGCGGAGGCATTGTAACCGCGGAGCCCGGCGGGATGAAGTACCACACCGACGAGGACATCGAGAAGCTCGCCTCCGATATCAACGTACGCGTCGACTGGACGAAGATCGAGGAATAGGCCCGCGTTGAACCAGGACCAGGTAAAGCAGAAACTCCTGAAGCTCGATCCCTCGGTGGAGGATTTCACCGTCACCTTCACGGGAAAGAAGAGCAAAAGGGTGGACGGGCTCTACAAGCCCGACACCCGGGAGATCCTCATCCACAACGACAACTTCACCTCCGACGGGCCGCTCATGTACACGGCGATCCACGAGTTCGCGCACCACGTCCAGTTCACGCGCTCCACGCTCCCGGTCTCGTCGAAGGCGCATACCGCGCACTTCTGGAACATCTTCCACAACCTGCTCATCGACGCCGAGAAGCGCGGCATATACCGCAACGTGTTCCACGAGGACGAGCGTTTCGCCGCGCTCACCAAAAAGATAAAGGAAAACTTCATCGCGCCCAACGGCGAGCTCATCCGAGAGTTCGGCACACTGCTCATGGAAGCCCACGACCTCTGCGTCAGGCACCATGCCAGCTTCGAGGATTACGTTGACCGTGAGCTGGGGCTGCACCGTTCGGCGGCACGATCGATGATGAAGATATCGTCACGGGAGGTGGACCCCAGGCTGGGTTACGAGAACATGCGCACCGTCGCTTCCATTCGCGACGAGGACACCTCCAGGGCCGCCGAGAAGGCCTTCCTCGAGGGGGACAGCCCCGACATGGTGAAGGCCCAGTACGCCTCGCGCCCCAAGCCGGACAGTCCCCTGAAGCAGCTCTACGTCGAGAGGGACCGCCTGGAGAAGTCCCTCGACACGCTCACGAAGAAACTCGCCGAGATAGAGCGCAGGATCAATGACTTCGAAACAAAGCGCGACTGACCGCACCTGGTCCGTCTACATCATCCTGTGCCGGAACGGATCGTACTACACGGGCATCGCCCTCGACGTGACGGAACGCCTACGGAAACACCGGCTGGGCACTTCCGGCTCCCATTACACCAGGAGCTTCAGGCCGCGGAAACTCCTCGCCAGCTGGATGATCACCGGCGGGCGCGGCGAGGCGCAGAGGGTGGAGCATTATATCAAGCGGAGCGGAAGGGCGTTCAAGGAAGAAATAATCGCGGACCCGGGAAAACTCGCCGCGTCTGCGTTACGGGACCTCGGGATAAGGCTTCGGCACTCCCGCAGGGCTCGGGCAAAGACCGGCCGGGAGGCTCAGTTGCCGTTACGGTAGAACAGGTCTATGTCGAAACCGCCGTAGCTGGAATTGAAGGAGAGGTTGATGTTGTCGTAGAGCGTCCGGGTGGTCACCGGCTCTTCGTTGTATTCCGGCGCCGAAAGCTTGATGTCCTGCCGCAGGAACTGCAGCTGGTTGGCGAAAGTCCCCGTGATCAGGTTCGCGATTTCCCCGGCGACTTCCTCGTAATGCTTCTTCACGGAACGGTTCGTCGCGCCGGAAAAGAAAAACTTCGTGATGCGGTTCAACGTATCCACCGGCATGTTGATGATGATCTCGCCCTTGATCGAACCGGAAATCTCCACCGACACCTTCGGATCGTTCTCGCTTGACTGCGATTCGAGTATCTCCGAAACGGATTCGTCCTTGAGCAGGTTCTTGAATATATGGTTCACCGATCGCACGATCAGCTTCGAATACTGTTCATAGGTGTTCATCGGGTCGCTGGCTCCATCATGTTCACATCCGTCCCTTCCTCTCCGGATCAACTGCGTGGTTGTACTCCGGCTTGGCGAGTTCCGGGAGGGTCCGCCGCGCGGCAACGCGACGCGCGGGCTGACATCAATGCGACATATTACACTGGCAGATACGGTAGGGCCGCCATTTTAAAAATACAAGCAATTTTTCAATTCACAGACCCAGAAATTCCCTGGCGTTGCCTCCCGTGATCCTGCCGACATCATCGCCGGTAAAAAATTTTTTTATGGAGGGCAGATACCGGCCCGCTTCCAGCAGCGGAGAGTCCGTGCCGAAGAGTATTCGCCCGGGACCGATAATGTCGCGCGCAGCGGCGTACACGCCCTCGCCGTAAATGAAGGGCGACGCCGCAGTATCGTAATACACGCCGGCCAGAACCCTTTTCACTTCCGGCATGAGTTCGTAAAAAAAGAGGCCTCCCCCCCAGTGGGACAGCACCACGGGAAATCCCGGAAAACCGGAAAGCACATCGAACAATCTTCCGAGGGACGGTTCGTATTTCCCGGCGTACCTGTGCCCCACCGGCTCGTTCACGTGCAGACACACCGGCAGTCCCTCCTCTTTCGCGGCCGCGAGAAGCCGCGCCAGATATTTCCCCTCCTCCTCGCCGAAACCGCCCGCGTAGAAAGAAATCTCCCCGATCCCTTTCGCCCCAAGCGCCTTGAGAGCGCGCGCGTGGGGCACGGGGTCTTCACCGGTCGCAAGCGGCATCGACATGAAAGGGATGATGCGCCCGCCGGATTCCCTCGCGGCCCGCGAGATGTAGCCGTTGTGCATGGCGCGGTACCTTTCGTTTTTCCAGGGAAATCCCATGCAGACCGCGCAATCCACCTCCGTGCGGTCCATCAGGGCAATAAGCTCCTCCCCCGTGACCATCCGCGACGACGCGGAGCCGTACAGGAGCGCGAAGTTTTCGTCGTCCAGATACTTCTCGCGCTTGCCGGCCACTTCCGGCGGGAAAATGTGCGTATGGAAGTCGATGATCACGCGCCGCTCCCCGTATCCGCGACGACCGCGCAGTACTGTTGTCCAAGGTCCACCTTTCCGTCGGCGCTGCGTATCGACAGCTCCATCCCGTCGCCGATATCGAGATACCGCCTGTTTCCTCTGCGCTCGCCTTCCAGGAACATGGCTATCCGCCTCCCCGGGGCTATGCCGAGAATCTCCGCCATCCGTGTTTTGAATTTACCCGGGCTCCTGAGCGCCACGCCGGCCGGCGTTCCCGTCGCGATGACATCGCCGGGCAAAAGGTCCGTGCGCTCCAGGAGGGCGCGGAGAAGCTCGTGGATGCGGAAGACCATGTCGCCCGTGCTTCCGCTCTGCCCCTTGCCGCACGGATTCCCGCCGCGCGCGTCCCGCACCGCAAGCGAAAGATCGAGGGTGTAGAGCCTCGCGCGCACGTCGTCATCGATCACCTGCACGACCGGCCCCAGGGGCGCGAACGTGCGGTAACTCTTGCCCAGGAACCACTGTCCCGCCGCAAGCTGCGCGTCGCGCGCCGACACGTCGTTGAAGATCGAAATGCCCAGGAGATACTCCCCCAGGTTGTCCCCGTTCACATCGTCGTCCCGGACGATCCTTTTCCCCACGATGACCGCGAGCTCGATCTCGTAGTCGAGCAAAGCCACGCCGCGCGGCCGGATGATATTGTCCCGCGCGCCGCAGAGCGAGGTGCCCGGCTTCGTGAAGAAGATGGGACTTTTCGGGAGGGGCATACGCACTTCAGCGGCGTGGTCCCGGTAGTTCAGACCGGCGCAGTACACCTGGACACGGCCTGTGATTGGAGGAAGCGGACGGCAATCTGCAAGAGGAAACGTTTCGCCGCGCGCAAGGGAGTTTTCACGCGCGCGGAGATGCAGTTCTTCAACGGTGGCCGCGTTCGTAATGAGCGTGACGGTATCGCCCTCGACGATACCCCATTGCGCTTCGCTCGAATCGCCGTGTGTGAATCGGATCAGTCTCATATCAGGTACAGCTCGTTCTCCTGAACGTAAGGTATGTCGTTGTCGGCGAGAATCTTTTCCACCTTCCGGACGTTCTCAACCTGGAACACGAAAATGGCTTCCTCGCCCGATTTCACCATGAAGCCGTAGGCATCCTCCACGTTCACGCCGCTCTGGCTGAGCAGCTTCGCGACGCTGTAGAGCCCGCCGGGCCTGTCCTTCATGCGCACGGCGACGATCTCCTTCAGGGAAGCCGCGATTCCGTCCATCTTGAGGAACTCGCAGCCTTCCTCCGGCCTGTCCAGGAGGAGCTTGATGATGCCGTAGTCCCCGCTGTCAGAAATCGTGATGGCGCGGATGTTGACTTTCTTCTCCGACAGCACCCTCGTGATCCGCTCTATCTTGCCCGGCTTGTTCTCCGCGAATACCGATACCTGATATGGCATGTTGTCCCCCTAAATTTTCCTGTTGTCTATCACGCGCACGGCCTTCCCGGTGCTGGGCGGCAGGGAACCGGGCTCCAGGAGCTCCACCCTCGGGTTCACGACGATGAGCGCCTTGAGGAGATCAACGATCTTCCGCTTGAGCTTGTCCAGCTCCTTGATATCCCCGTGGAACATCTTCGAGTAGAGCTCCACCTTGATGTGTATCTTGTCCAGGTTCTCCTCGCGGTTCAGGACGATCTGGTAGTTGTTCCCCACCTCGGGCACGTTCATCAGCACCGTCTCTATCTGCGACGGGAAAACGTTCACCCCGCCGATGATGAACATGTCGTCGGTCCTGCCCTTGATCCGCTCGATCCTCCGGTGCGTCCTGCCGCATGTGCACGGTTCGGGAATGATACGCGTGAGGTCGCGCGTCCGGTAGCGGAGCATCGGCATCGCCTCGCGGTTCAGGTGCGTAAGCACGAGCTCCCCCTCCTCGCCGTCGGGCACGCGCTCCCCGGTCTCGGGGTTGATGACCTCGGTGAGATAGTAGTCCTCCCAGACGTGCATCCCGCAGCGGTGCACGCACTCGAAGGCGACGCCCGGCCCGTTGAGCTCGGAAAGCCCGTAGGAGTTGTACGCCTCGAGCCCCCACTGCTCCTGGATCTTGTTGCGCGTCGCCTCGGAATAGGGCTCGGCCCCCAGGTACGCCTTCTTCACGGTGAGGTCGTGCGGGTTCACGC